>NZ_JASDCE010000029.1:0-6153 GCF_030408075.1 Pseudoalteromonas sp. APC 3358 | reverse complement strand
TAAGTTTAAGGGGTAGTTAACCTCATAATTTGCCATACTTTGGAGAAGTAACCCACCTTTGTATGCCTTTAGATATCGTGAGTATGGCGATTTATGTTACTTTAGAGGGGAAAATCCCTAGAACCCCTATAGGGTTTGGTATTGTACTTTTCAC
This sequence comes from Pseudoalteromonas sp. APC 3358, assembly GCF_030408075.1. Lineage (NCBI taxonomy): Bacteria > Pseudomonadati > Pseudomonadota > Gammaproteobacteria > Alteromonadales > Pseudoalteromonadaceae > Pseudoalteromonas > Pseudoalteromonas sp. APC 3358. The sequence goes on along the minus strand of NZ_JASDCE010000029.1, from coordinate 5,999 downwards.
CTTGATTGTTCAAGCAACAACTAACCCTATGTTAGTCAGAAAATTAAAAATTTAATGGGAGTCTTTTAATCCATAATTTTTATAAAAATTGCATCGTAAATTAAACATAATGTAGATCATTGAGTTAACCGCTTAATAGTTTGTCTGATTGTTAATTTAATATACAAAGCTAAAACTATTAATCTAACGTAATTTAAGGAAATCATGTCATATGACGATACCAATACCACACCGCCCAAGCGGTTTTCTACTGGGTGATGCCGCAGCCCAAATAACGATTGATGCCTTTATTGATATTCAATGTCCTCATTCACGTACAATTTGGCCGAGGTTACTTGAAGTTTCAAACTACTACAAGGGTGAATCTGTCAGTTTAAGGGTTCACCTGATAACGCTGAGTAACCACCGACAAGCTTGGGACATGAGTTTAGGCCTCTTTGCATTCGCAGAGCGTGATGCCGACAAATTTTATGATTTTGCGACATTTATTTATGAACGCCAATCACAATTTTATAATAGCCGTTTTCTCAATAAAACTCATGCGGATCTTTTACAACTTGTGGCGAGCTTTGCTCAGGAGCATTCAGGCCAAGAGTATGAAATATTCCTAAAAAAAATGGCTGACAGTGATACTTATGAGCAAGCACGTACACCCATTCGTTATGCGGCAACAAAGGCGGTTTGGGCAACACCGACATTATTTATCAATAATGCGAATAAAGTGCCCGTTGATCACAAGTCGACATTTGCTGATTGGCAAGCTGTTATTGAACCATTGTTGCCTACTTAACCGTGCTACATTGATGACCAAACAAGGTAATAGTTTTTTGAATAAGTAATAAAATAATGAGTTGTATTTAATACTCAGAGGATTGAAAAAATGAGAACAAAAGTAGAATTTTCTAGTCAAGGACAAAGGCTAGCTGGATTGCTTGAAACACCTGACAGCACAATACGAGCTTATGTATTATTTGCTCATTGTTTTACCTGTGGTAAAGATATTGCCGCAGCCTCGCGAATTAGCCGATTTTTGGTTCAACATGGTTTTGCCGTTTTTCGATTTGATTTTACAGGCTTAGGCAATAGTGATGGTGATTTCGCTAATACTAATTTTTCATCTAATACCGAAGATTTGTTGTCAGCGGCAACATTTCTTGAAGCACATTATGAAGCGCCGAAATTACTTATTGGCCATAGTCTTGGTGGAGCTGCTGTTTTAGCGATGGCTGCACATCTTCCTAAGGTGAAAGCGGTAGTGACTATCGGTGCTCCATATGAGGCAAGCCATGTGGTTCACAATTTTGATGCGCACCTTGAGACCATAGAAAGCAAAGGATGTGCAAAAGTGAGTTTAGGCGCGCGTGAGTTCACTATTAAAAAGCAATTTTTAGATGATTTGCGTAATCAATCGACAGAGCACATAGAGCACCTTAATAAAGCGTTATTAGTCATGCACTCACCTGTAGATTTAACTGTAGAGATTTCAGATGCCGAGAAAATTTACAAAGCTGCTAAGCATCCTAAAAGCTTTATTAGTTTAGATACGGCAGATCACCTGTTATCAAAATCTAACGATAGTGAATATGTAGCGCAAACGATTTCAGGCTGGGCAAGTCGATATATTCCTGTGGAAGAAATATATCGCCCTAATCTCACTAAAGGACACGTTTTGGTTGCCGAGATTGACCATAAATTTCAACTAGATGTTTTTAGTGATCATCATCACTGGAATGCAGATGAACCTGTACAGTTAGGCGGTAAAAATTCAGGCCCCGATCCATACGAGCATTTATTGGCTGCTCTAGGCGCATGTACTGCAATGACTATTCGTATGTACGCTACTCGAAAGGAAATTCCACTCGAGCATGTTGAGGTATCCTTGTTGCACGAGCGTAACTATTTGGATGATGCGGGTAATGCTGCAGAACAAAACAAGAACATGGAGGCATTAATTCGGAAGGTTCAGCTATTAGGACCGTTGAGCGATTCAGAGAAGGCTCGGCTAATGGAAATTGCTGATCGCTGTCCGGTGCATAAAACGCTGCATAATAATCCACACGTGTTGACCACATTGATTAAATAGTATGTAATTTGGATGTCATAAAGTGTTAGAAGCGTCAATTTGTATTCGCTAAGTAATTTCGTCAGTAAAAGAGGTTTAATTGAAGAATATGTATTATTCAGTGCATATTAATTATTGAACGAATGATAATAAAGCTCATTGAGCATCGTGTAGTTGCTAATCGGCTCTATAGTAATTTTATCAATAATAATCAGTTTAAGGATATTAAATGAAAAACAATCAGAACATTCACGTAGAAGTTGCCATAATTGGTACGGGTACAGCAGGAATGGGCGCATACCGCGAAGTACGTAAACACATCGACAGCATTGCTTTAATTGAAGGCGGGCATTACGGGACTACTTGTGCAAGAGTAGGTTGTATGCCATCCAAGTTATTAATCGCGCCTGGCGAGTTACGTCATAACACAGAAAAATTTGCAGATTTTGGTTTGCAAGGAAAAATACCAAGCGTTGACGGCAAGGCAGTAATGAAACGCGTTAAAGATGAGCGCGACCGTTTTGTAGGTTTTGTAAATGAAGATATAGATAGTTTTGACGAAAAACATCGCATTCAGGCTTACGCTAGTTTTGTCGATGACCATACTTTGAGCCTATCAACAGGCGGCACGCTTACTGCTGACAAGATAATTATTGCCACGGGCTCTCGCCCCAATATTCCAGGATTCTTTGAACAAGCAAAAGATCTGCTCATTACCAATGACGATGTTTTCTATTGGGATGACTTACCCAAATCGATTGCGGTTTTTGGCGCAGGAGTAATTGGTTTAGAATTAGGCCAAGCACTGCATCGCTTAGGCGTTCATACGCATTTATTTGGTGTGGGTGACGCGGTTGGCCCCTTGTCTGACCCAGAGGTTATCGCCACTTCCCTTGAAATTTTTAAAGATGAATTCCCATTTCATAGCAATGGCCAAGTTAAATCTATAGAGCGCACCGACAAGGGCGTGCAAATAACGTTTAAGCCGACACCTGATAGCGAAGAAGTTACAGAAACATTTGACTACCTACTAGCCGCAACGGGTCGTAAAACAAATATTGATAATATTGGAATAGAAAATACTTCACTTGAATTAGATGGACGCGGCGTGCCTATTTATAATCTTATGTCAATGCAATGCGGTGACAGCCATATATTTATTGCAGGTGATGTTAATGGTGATATTCCTCTACTACACGAAGCGGCAGACGAAGGCCGATTAGCAGGTGAGAATGCCTCAACCTTCCCTCAAGTATTTAAAAAAGCCCGTAAAACCAGCTTAGGCGTAGTGTTTTCCGATCCACAAATAGCTACCGTGGGCATGTCATTCAGAGCACTGACTGAAAAACTAGGCTGTCATTTTGCAAGTGGTAGCGTGAGCTTTACCGGACAAGGTCGCTCAAGAGTCATGCTGGTCAATAAAGGCTTATTGAAAGTATATGGTGACAAAGAGACTGGCGTATTACTTGGCGCAGAGATGATAGGCCCACACAATGAGCACATTGCACATTTGTTAGCATGGGTTATTCAGCTTAGAATGACCGTAAGTGAGGTATTGCAAATGCCATTTTATCACCCGGTTATTGAAGAGGGGTTGCGTAGTGCCCTTCGTGACTTATTGTTTAACTTAGGCATGGGCGCACACCCACCGCTTCGTTGCATTGATTGTGGTCCAGGGGCGTAATTTCACTCGTTCCAGTTCAATTTTTCCATGTTATCACTTACCGTACTGCAGGATTTTTTATAGCCGGCAGTACATTAAAAACTGTTTGAATGTAATACCTATATATTGTTGCAAAGCGGCTTTGTTTAACAACTTAGTTAGAAACCAACTTACCTTCATAATGTAGACGGTTAGTGACAAGATCAAAGATTTTTGAGTATTGTTAGTATTAACCAATGCGTAACAATAGATTTATCAACAACAAGCAATCCATTAAATAAAATAGGAAATACCCCATGACTAAAATTGAAATATACAGCAAAAGCTACTGCCCGTATTGCAAACGCGCCAAAGCCACTCTCAGTCGTTTAGGTCTTGATTTTGAAGAATTTGAAATTACTGATTCTGAAAAACTGACTAAAGAAATGCAACAACGTAGCGGTGAAAAAACCGTACCACAAATTTTTATCAACAAGCAACATATTGGTGGTGGCGATGATTTTCATCATGCACTAAATTCGGGCGCATTAAGTGATTTAATCGGTAAGCCTATTTAATTTTCTCAGTTAACACTATTTTATCGATTACACTTACTTTATAGAGAAAAACACCATGCTAGCAACGAACACCAAATCATTGCAAATAAAGGAACAAAAAATAGCTCTATTGGTTACTGCGCTTGGCGATAATACCCTACGTTTTTCAATTGCACTTATTTTAATATGGATAGGGGTGATGAAGTTTACAGGTTATGAAGCTGGCGCTATTGAGGGTCTATTGCTCTTTCAGTGTTAAAGTTGATTCAATTTAAAATGGCTTTGATCGCGACGCGAGTTTTGAAGCATAGTTATTTATGTAACAAACGAGCAGCAATATGTAAAAGCCGTTTTAAATGAACCCAAAGGGCAGCGTTTGTTTGAAATGTATACTGCGTTATTGCACTTCATGTAGCAAACTATACTCCCTGTGCTCTGCTTTGTCTTCATCTCAAACAAGCTGCTGTAAAAGTAAACCCGAAAGATCAACAGACCATAACGCTTTTAAACTTTAGCTTGTTCAGTTTATTATTTATATAGGGCATATAATGCTGCTTTTATCGATCATACTATTATTCGCTGGAATTATTGGGTATTTGTCCCAAAGCACTGGTTTATGTCTAGTCAACAGCGTAAGGCTTGCACTCAAAAGAAGGTTTTCTCTGCTATTTGCCACTTTACTTAGCGGTTCGTTTTCTTGGATTTCAATTAGTATTGGTCAGCAATCAGGCCTTAGCGATGTCAATGTTGCCTACGGTCCAAATTTTTGGATTGCACTTGGGGGCTTTATGTTTGGTATTGGTGCGGCATTTAATCATGCTTGTACCCTTTCTACGCTTTATAGGCTAATGCGAGGCGATATTAGAATGTTTGCCACCATAATCGGCTGGGCATTAGGTTGGTGGTGTTTTACTCAATTTTCATTGCCACTACCTGAGCACATTACTTTATTCTCTGAGGAACTCCAGTATTGGACACTATTTGTAATTTCAATGTTGGTACTCATTTGGGCATTTTTTGGAAACCCAAATCAAATGCGTTTATGGCTTAGTATTAGCATGATTGGTGTATTAGGGGGAATACTATTTTTATATCAACCTAATTGGCCACCTTCAGCTTTAGTAAACGATATTAGTTATGCTGTTGTTGGACCACAAGAGACCGTTTGGCCAGAGATAAAACGTTACCTTCTGACTATAAGCTTATTGTCAGGAATGTTTTATGCTGCATATTCAAAAAGAGATTTTAAATGGAGAAAGACAAGACTATTAGATTGGCCCTTACACCTTTTTTTCGGCACGCTTATGGGATTTGGGTCTTCTATGGCCTTAGGTGGCAATGATGCGCAACTATTAATTGCTCTTCCTAATTTTTCACTTGCTAGTGTAGTGGCAATATTGTCGATGTTGATTGGTATTACTGTGGTTCTTGTTTTACAAGATTTACGCAAATAACACGGCCTGAAGAACATGTTCCTCCACAACAAACCGTCGCCACATTTTTACGTTTATTAATCGCTATAATGTTTTCGCCATCGTGACAGCATGAACGGGTGAATGTTGAGCTTTAGTGCGATAATTTTGATTGTGATGCCAACAGCGAAACTAAGTTGGGGTTCTAGGGATTTTCCCCTCTAAAAAGACATAATCCTCTGTAGACCACACCAATAAATGGCTGCGGAGGTGGTTTACTTTCAGCTTGGAGCCTAATCATCCACTATCGGCCTTGTTATTTCGCC
>NZ_JASDCE010000028.1:0-12681 GCF_030408075.1 Pseudoalteromonas sp. APC 3358 | reverse complement strand
TGCAGATATGGCCACACGTTTTGATGTATTAACGGGTCTATCAGACCATACTATTGATAATACGACGGCTATTACATCAGTGGCGTTAGGCGCATGCTTAATAGAAAAGCATGTAACGCTTAATAGAGATGGTGGTGGACCGGATGATAGTTTCTCACTAGAAAAGCCAGAGTTATTACAATTATGTAGAGACTCTAAAATAGCATGGGAAGCGGTTGGTAAAGTAAATTACGAGCGAAAAGAGAGTGAAAAAGGCAATGCAATATTTAGGCGCTCACTGTATGTGGTAAAAGATGTTGCTGAAGGCGAGTTATTTACACATGAAAATGTAAAAAGTATTAGACCTGGTTATGGTTTAGCTCCCAAGTACTTACATGAGGTACTTGGAAGCGTAGCCACGCAAAGTATTAAAGCTGGAACAGCTTTAAAAAAATTGTATGTAGAAAATAGAAAAAAATAATCTAACATACTTTCTTATGCAATTATTTAAGCTATTTCATGCTAATGGTTATCAAATGATGAAAGGTTTTACACAGAATTTATAATTCTGGTTACAAATAATTGCAAAGTTTTTTATAGCTAGATTGCTCATCTGACTCTACTTCAAGTATAATACTCAGAGAATCAAGCCGTTAATGCTAAATTCTACAAGGATGGTGCATGTCAATGTATATTATTTTTATCAACCAAAAGATTTCAACGTGAATAAACTTTTTTCTAATTCATATATTTGCCATTTTCTTGGTATCGTTTTCACATCAATATGTGTTGTTTTATCTTCAATGTATCCAATATCTGAAGAGTCTGTTAGAAACTCGCTTATTTTAGTGTGTGGGAGTTATTTGGCAACGGCATTCGCTTTACCTTTAGTTGCAAAGTATCTATTAGTTGATCGTAAATATTATATAATACCTGTAATATTTTCTGTTTATGGTATCTCTTTATCTCTAATATTATTATTACGGTTTGATTATTCTTTATATCTTTTAGCAATAGGAGCGGCTTTTAGTTTTGTTTGGCTTTTTATTACTACTATTTTGAGAACAGGACATAAAAAGCTTACTTTACATGTAATAGATAACTTTGACACGCAAGATCTAATTGACCATGAAAACCTCGACGTTTACTTTTTAACTGAACCATATAGGCAATCTGCAATTAAGGATGGCTTAGTTGTTGATCTCCACAAAAATATTACTCATCATCAAGAGAAGTTTATTGCTGATTGCAGCCTTAATAACATCCCAGTTTTCCATGCGGATAGTATCAAAGAGATGATTGATGGAAAGGTGCAAATAAAACATTTATCTGACAATTCAATTGGTACCTTACAGCCTAATCCAATTTATCAAATATTTAAGCGCCTTTGGGAGACTGTAATTATTGTTTTAACACTCCCCCTAACTCTTTTAATTATGGTTCTTACAGCTATTGCTATTCGATTAGAAAGTCGAGGCCCTGTTATATTTACGCAAGAACGTGTAGGACAAGCTGGTCGAGTTTTTAAAATTTATAAATTCAGAAGTATGACGGTAAAAACTAGTTGTGCAGAGGATAAGTTTGCTACTGAAGAGCATGCTAGAATAACTCGCATAGGTAAGGTGATTCGAAAAGTAAGAATTGACGAATTACCACAGTTTTTTAATGTTCTAAAAGGTGATATGGCATTAATTGGCCCACGGCCTGAACAAGAATCTTTTGTTAAGCTATTTGAACAAGAAATTCCATTTTATGGCTATAGGCATATAGTAAAGCCAGGTATAACTGGTTGGGCGCAAACTGTACAAGGTTATGCTGATGATACGGATTCAACAAAAGAAAAGTTAGCATATGACCTTTATTATATTAAACACTTATCTTTTTGGCTTGATCTTAATATTGTATTTAAAACCATCAGGACAATGCTAACGGGGTTTGGTGCAAAGTAACCAACTAGAAAGTGTGGAAAGACGTTAATATAAAATTTTGATATTCATATTTAAAAGCTCAATCGTTAAATAAATGGAAGAATCTCCGGTTTGAAATTGCAGCTATTGGTAATAGAAATTTTTTAGTTATATACCGATAGCTGGTATTTAGTAAGCCTTGACAGAAAGGGGTGATTAATATTGTCTCAAAATCACATTTTATCTGCTCGACTAAAGTTTAATATCTGTTAAGTACTGCCGTACTTTTAAATTGCCAGCGTTATCTCTGCCAAAAAGTCACTCTAACATGGTGATTATTTTTAATACCTAAATTTAATAGTGAAAAAATAAAACGAGTCATCGATTAATACAATAATGATTATTTATATAGTAACTTAAGCTTTGTGACTAAACTGAATAACCCAAGTCGCTACTCAGCAAGTAACAAAATTAGGTAATTACTTACAAAGTGAATTTAAATTTTTGAAATGAGAAGGTGGCTGGACAGTCCACGCTGTTAATAATTTAGCTTAAGACGATAGCTCACTTAAAAATTCAGTTAATCGAAGAACTCTCACAATTGCACCAATATAATTGCCTTCTTAGTGCTAGGTAAACTTAATTTATTATTTAAAAGTTATTAGCCACAGCACTGGTGTAGGAGCTATTACGGGGATTTACTTTAGACTACCACTTCAAATTTCGATATACATACTGCGTAATTACCTTGATTACATTTAATTCAACTCAAAAGTTGTACTTACAGTAAAAATAGATCTATAAATATTTACTGTTATAAACTACTTTCCAATTTCTATAATTACCTCTCTACTTAAAACTTGTTTGTACCTTACTGCTAACGCACTTTTTGCATCATCATCGCCATGTACAATTTTTATATGGCTTGGCTTTTTATGCATACCTGTTACAAACTTAATTAATCCGTTTTGATCGGCATGGGCACTGTACCCGCTAATTGTATGTACTTTTGCGTTTATAGTAATGCGAGCATCATTTATAAAAACATACCCATTACGCGGGCCATATTTTTGAATTTCGCGGCCTAACGTTTTGTTTCCTTGGTAACCTACAAACAATACATCGGTGGTTTTGTCATTTAAAAATCGCTCAAGATAATTAACTATACGCCCACCAGTGCACATACCGCTTGCCGCTAATATTATGGCTGGTGTTTGCCGCGAACTTAAATAGTTAATAATTGCCAAATGCTCTTTGTGTGAATCAACCGTAGTTAGGTTTTTAAAATCGAGTGGGTGCCTACCGTTTGCAACTTTGCGTTTGGCCTCGCTATCCCATAGGTGCTTAAACTTTTTGTATTGCTCAGTAAAATTGGCTGCCATAGGGGAGTCGAGTATTACGTGAATGTCTCGCCACTTAGACTTTTTAGATGAGCTATGTATGAGTTGCTCCAGCTCATATAGCAGCTCTTGTGTACGCCCAATACTAAAAGCAGGTACTAAAACAACACCATTGTCGGCTACGGCGCGTTCAATAATGCTTTTTAGCGTTTTAGTGCGCTCTTTACGGCCTTGGTGATTTTTATCACCGTAGGTTGATTCAATAACGAGGGTATCGGCTTTATAGGGCGACTTTGGCGAAGGGAGTAACGGGGTATATGGCGCGCCTAAGTCTCCCGAAAATACAACGCAATGTTTGTTGTTATCGCTATTTGTAACATCAATTTCTACGTAAGCAGAACCTAATATATGGCCTGCACGCTGAAACCTCGCTTTAGCTTTACTGAGTCCTTTGCAAGGTAGTTCAAACCACGTTTTATAATCTACAGCAACTATACGTTTATTTAATAAGCTTAAGCAGGCAGCTATAATTTTAGGGTCGCGGGTTACACCCACTTTTAAAGCATCTTCTATTACTAAAGGTAATAAGCTGGCCGATGCAATACTTGTAAAAATAGGGCCCTTAAAACCGGCTGCTAATAAGTAAGGAATTCTACCAACATGGTCAATATGGCAATGGGTAACAATAAGGGCAGTAACATGGGTAATATTAAACTCAATTGAAAGATCGACTTTAGAGTCTTCGCCTTGAAATAACCCGCAATCAATAAGCACACTTGTTTGCTCGTTAACTACCAGCTCGTGGCACGAACCAGTAACGCCATTAACCGCTCCGTGGTGAAGTATTTGCATTGTGCTTCCTTGTCATCAATTTGTTACATTGAATTTTAAGGTAGAAGTAAAGCCATAATTATTCAAGGTACTAACGCTTGGGCTAAATTAATAACCTTACCTAGAAGCATGTACCAACCTGTAGGTGCGAATTTACTTCGCGCTCTTATTTATATATTTATTAAAAAATATTAATTAATGTTTTTAATAAATTTTCGCGGCTAAACTTTTGTTTGGCCCAATCTAAACATTGCTTTATAGGTACTAAACTAGCGTTAAAGCCTTTACTCCCTTTAAACTCAATAACAATATTAATTAAAGTGAGTGGCTATTAACCACTAAGGCTTATTTACATAGAGGCTCTATGTTGGCTATAATGCCGCCGTTGTTTAGTTTGTAATTGTATTTTTTGCAATTTAGTTGTGTATTAAGGGCTACTATGGAATGTTGGTATTTAGTCGTATGCAAACCTAAGCAAGAAGAGCGAGCTAAAACTAACTTGCAAAATCAAGGGATTGAAGCGTTTTACCCCCAATTAACTACCGAAAGGTTGGTTAAAGGTCGTCGGACAGTCAAACACACCGCTTTATTCCCTAATTATTTATTTGTATGCCTTGAATCAAAAAATGGTAACTTTTCTGCTGTAAAAAATACCCGTGGAATAGGTGGTTTTGTTTCTTATGGGGTAAATTATCAGTTGGTTTCTAAGCACATAATTGACCAGTTAAAAAATGAACGTGCACATACTATAGAATCAAAAATACCAAAAACAGGTGATATAGTAAGTGTTAACAGCGATTCATTTAGTAATATACAAGCAATATACAAAGAGCCAGACGGCGACTTGCGCAGTATTTTACTAATTAGCTTACTCAATCAAAAAATTGAAGTAAGTGTAGATAATAAAGATATTAAGCAATAATAACTAAAAACGTAGCAGCGGCTTTATGCCGCGAAAAAATAGTTTTATATCAGTGACTAGGAACTGTAACCTAAGGGCGGAAGCGTGCCTAAAGTACTTAAAGCTACATGGTTAAGTTCACTTGTAGACGCACAGCTTGCTGGCGTGACGAGCAAAGCTCGTAACCTCTATATTTGAGTGTTTGCTCATTTAATCAGAAATAGGTTAAAAGCTTCGCTTTTCGCGTGAGCAAGCTCTACGCCTACTAGTAAAGTTTGGTACCGTGATTAGTCACTTGTAGACGCGCAGCTTGCTGGCGTGACGAGCTAAGCTCGTAATCTCTATATTTAAGTCGCATCTCATCTACTCTAATTCACTTCTCTTTGTACAATTGGTGATGAATGCGTTAAGTGTTTTACTAAAAACGGCTATCAATTAAATTTATTCATAAAGACCTTATGAAAATACTGATATAATTTCTGTGCTAATTAAAAACTTAGTAACAAAGCTTTTACAAAGCAAAGGCTATTGATTCACAATAGTGCACATGCTTTAATTAGTCGGCTAAAATACAAGTGCTCACCAAGGTTGGTGAGTAAGTGCAATATTTAAAATAATTTTGGGATTCTACAATGGCGTTAAGCTGTAAATCACTCGCATCAATACTCGCAATACTAAGCATGACCGGCTGTACAATAGTACCAGGCAGCCACTTTGAAGGTATAGACTCAGGCGAGCAAACACAAAACCTCGAACAAGATCTCGAAAAAGTAAACATTCAAATAATAGACTCGCTACTAATAAATAAACAAAATCAAGCGCGTATAGCAGCTAAACCAATTTCAAGCACCGATGGTTTAAACGTAAGTAACTACGAATACAAACTAGGTGTTGGCGACGTACTAACAATAGGCGTATGGGACCACCCAGAGCTAACAATACCCGCAGCAGTACAACGTACCGCGGAGTTTGACGGCTTTAGAGTACAACGAGACGGCACCATTACTTACGCTTACGCACCAAATATACCCGCAGCAGGTAAAACAATAAGCCAAGTGCGCAACGAGCTTGTAAAACGCCTAAGCCGAGTAATAGAAGACCCACAAGTAGACGTAAAAGTAGTGGGCTTTAGAAGCCAAAAAACCTACGTTACCGGCGAAGTAAAACAACCTGGCGTATACCCAGTAACCGAAATTCCACTCACCTTAATTGATGCCCTAAACCAAGCAGGCGGCTTAACAGATGCAGCCGATTGGCGCACAGTAACATTTACCCGTGGCGATAAAACAGAAGTTATTAAACTTGATGACTTTTATGCCCATGGTGACATTTCGCAAAATCGTTTATTGCAACATGGCGACATAGTGCATGTAAATCGTAACGATTCACAAAAAATATTTGTATTAGGTGATGTTAAAAAAGCAGGTTCAGTAACGCTTAACCGTTATGGTTTAAACTTGGCCGAAGCGCTAAGCGACTCGGGCGGCTTAAACGAAAATACAGCCGACGCTAACGGTGTATTTGTACTGCGAAAAAGTGACGTAGAGCAAACCGGTATTATTGCAAACGTATACCAATTACATGCTAAAAATATAGCGGCAATGGTACTAGCTGAGCAGTTTGAACTACAACCGCGCGACATTGTATATGTAACATCGGCACCACTTGCCCGTTGGAATCGTGTAATAAGCTTACTATTACCGTCAATTGCTACTGTAGATAGTGTTGACGATATAACTGCAAACTAAGGGTTTTTAAAAATGTTTGATTCAGTTTTAGTGGTATGTGCAGGTAACATTTGCCGTAGCCCAACAGGTGAGTATGTTTTAAAGCAAAAGCTTGAAGGCAAAAATATTAAAGTATCGTCTGCTGGCTTAACTGCGCTTGAAGGCAAACCAGCAGATGCAAAAGCAAAGCAAATAGCACTTGCACATGGCGTTAATATGGATGCTCACCAAGGGCAACAGCTTACATCAAGTTTAGTAGCGCAAAACAGCGTAATACTCGTAATGGAAGAACGCCATTTAAACGACGTACATGCTCGCTACCCAGAGGCGCGCGGAAAAACGTTTTTACTCGGTAAATGGATTAATAACGCCGAAATACCAGATCCTTACCGCCAAAGCCAAGAGGCTTTTGAACACGTTTACACATTAATCGACAGCGCATGTAGCGCTTGGCAAAAGTATTTATAAGGAATGGCTAATTTAATGAATACCCAGCCGAATAACAGCGCTAGTAGCGCTAATAATAAAAGCACAAATAACACGCAACCAACGCAAGAAATTGATTTAATGGCGCTACTAGGCGCACTGCTCGATCGTAAATATTTTATAGTAGCCGTAACTGCGCTGTTTATGTTTGTAGGTGTTATTTATGCAGTATTAAGTACCCCTGTTTACCAAGCAACAGCCATGATACAAGTTGAAGACGGCGGTGCATCAGTTCCTGGTTTTGACGATATGGCAGGCATGTTTGAAAGTACATCGGCTGCAGTAACCGAAATAGAGCTATTAAAGTCGCGCAGTATAATAGGCGAGGCAGTAGACACTTTAAAGCTTGATGTTATAGCAGAGCCTAAACTATTCCCGTTTATAGGTAGTCGCGCTTATCGTACTTTTACCCCAATGGAAGATGGCGACTTAGCTGAGCCAAGCTTTGGTGCAAGTAGCTACGCATGGGGCGGTGAGAGCATAAATGTATTTAGGTTTGATGTACCACGTACAGCAGTAAATCAAACATTTACTTTGGTAGCACAAGCTAACAATAGCCTTGCACTTTTAAATGGTGACGGCGAGCAAATACTATCTGGTAAAGTGGGCGAGGAGCTTACAAACGGTAAATTTAACTTAACCATTCGTACTTTAAATGCCCGCCCTGGTACAGAGTTTACAATTACCCGTAAAGATCGCCTTAATACTATTTTAGACCTACAAACTGCAATTGGTGCAAGCGAAAAAGGCAAAGACTCAGGCATAATTAACTTAAGCTTACAAAGCACTAAACCAAGCTACGCTGAAAAAGTACTTGATAAAGTAGCGGCTATTTATGTACGCCGTAACGTAGAACGTAATAGTGCTGAAGCGCAAAAGTCGCTGGAATTTTTAGAAGTACAATTACCTGAAATTAAAAAGCAGCTTGAATACGCAGAGCAACGCTTTAACGACTACCAAATTAAACGCCAATCAATAAACATAACACTTGAAACACAAGGCGTGCTTGAGCAAGTTGTAAAGCTTGAAACCAAGTTACAAGAGCTAAACCTAAAACGCTTAGAGCTTGGCCGTAAGTTCAAAAAAGACCACCCAACATACCAAGGTATGCTTGAGCAAATTCAGGCGGTTGAAAGCCAAAAGCAAGAGCTAGTTGGTGAGGTAGGTAACCTACCAGAAACTCAACAAGAGCTACTACGCTTAAAGCGCGATGTTGAGGTAAGCAACCAAATTTACACATTGTTACTTAGCAAAACACAAGAGCTTGATATCGTTCGTGCAGGTACTGTAGGTAACGTACGTATTATTGACTACGCCGAGGTAAATACCAGTAAGCCAGTTAAACCTAAAAAAGCATTAATAGTGGTAATGGCTACTATGCTAGGTGGTATGTTAGCTGTGGCAATTGTACTTATACAAAAAGCAATGCATAAAGGGGTTGAAGACCCTGCAGAAATTGAAGCGCTAGGCCTACCAGTATACGCAAGTGTACCGCACTCTGATTATCAAGATAAACTAAGTGGCTTTGCCGAGCGAGCCCGTAAAAACAAAGTTAATAAACCTAAAAGTATATTAGCGCTAGATAACCCAGCCGACCTAGCTATAGAGGCATTACGTAGTTTGCGTACGAGCCTGCACTTTGCGATGATGGAAGCTAAAAACAACATTATTGCTATATCGGGCCCAAGCCCAAGTGTGGGTAAATCGTTTATATCGGTCAACTTAGCAAGTGTGCTTGCACAAAGCGGTAAAAAAGTACTGATTATTGATGCCGATATGCGTAAAGGCTACTTACAAACTCAGTTTGGTTTAAAGTGGGACGATGGCTTAAGTGACTACCTATCAGGTCGTTTAAACCTAGAGCAAGTTACTAAGCCAACTAAGGTTGAAGGTTTAAGTGTTATAACGCGCGGTCAAATACCGCCAAACCCTTCTGAGCTATTAATGCATAGTAACTTTAGTAAATTAGTTGAAGAAGTAAGCGCTGCTTACGACATTATAATTATTGATACGCCTCCAATACTTGCAGTAACCGACCCCGCAATTGTAAGTGCGCATACGGGCACTACATTACTTGTAACGCGTTTTGGGCAAAATCATGTGCGAGAAATAGAGTTAACCCGTAATCGCTTTGAACAAAATGGTATCGATGTAAAAGGCGTGGTATTTAACGGTGTTGTTAAAAAAGCCAGTAATGCATACGGCTATTACGGGTACTACAACTACGAATACAAAAGTGATAAATAATTTTTAACTGTTTATTAAAATATAGGGCCTATTGGGCACTTTTTATAAAAAGTACAAAAACAAGGTATTACAATGAGATAGTTAAAGTTGACTGTCTCATTTTAGAAAAAAGTGTCTCAGTGGTTAATTAAATGATTGAGATATTAAATTGCTAAAATGCAATTTCCTAAGGTTCAACATGTTACTCAAAGTGTGAATGTTCGGATGTTTTGAACGTAAAATAGTGAACTTTAAGTTCCTCGCTCATCTCCAGTTGAAACACAAATGTAACTAAACCTGGTTACGCTAATTGCTGAATTAAATTTATTAAAGGATATAAAAGTGAAAGTATTAACGGTTTTTGGTACCCGTCCTGAAGCTATTAAAATGGCACCACTGGTTCATGCCCTTGCCGCAGATGAGCGCTTTGAATCAAAATGCTGTGTAACAGCGCAACACCGTGAAATGCTAGACCAAGTTCTTGAACTATTTAAAATCACGCCCGACTACGATTTAAACTTAATGAAAGCTGGGCAAACATTACCAGAAATAACCAGCCGTATTCTACTAGAGCTCACTCCCGTACTAAAAGAATTCAAACCCGATGTAGTACTGGTCCATGGCGACACTGCAACAACGTTTGCAGCAAGCTTAGCAGCGTATTACGAACAAATAGCAGTAGGGCATGTTGAGGCTGGTTTGCGTACAGGTAACATTTATTCACCATGGCCAGAAGAAGGTAATCGTAAACTAACCGGTTCTTTAACAAAGCTTCATTTTGCGCCAACAGAAACTTCGAAAACTAATCTTTTAAAAGAAAACTACGCGAGTGAAAATATATTCGTGACCGGTAACACCGTTATTGATGCGCTATTACTCGTTAAGCAACAAATAGAAAATGACACCGATTTAAGTAATACGTTAGCTGGTCAGTTCCCAATGCTTGATGAAAACAAAAAGCTTATTTTAGTTACCGGCCACCGCCGCGAAAGCTTTGGTGGTGGATTTGAGCGAATTTGTGAGGCATTAGCGCAAATAGCTAAAGCGCACCCAGATTGCCAAATACTTTACCCTGTACACTTAAATCCAAATGTTCAAGAGCCTGTAAAGCGTATATTAAAAGACGTTGATAATGTGCACTTAATAGAGCCTCAACAATACTTACCGTTTGTGTACTTGATGAATCGGTCGCATATTATTTTAACAGACTCAGGTGGTATCCAAGAAGAAGCACCAAGTTTAGGCAAACCTGTATTAGTTATGCGAGATACAACTGAGCGCCCTGAAGCAGTAGACGCGGGTACAGTAAAATTGGTTGGCACCGATATAGCTAAAATAACATCAGCATTAAATGAGCTATTAACCAGCGACGAATCATACGTAACAATGAGCCGCGCTCATAACCCGTATGGTGACGGTAAAGCGTGCCAACGGATTTGTGATATTCTTGCAAAAAATTAACTTGTAGCAGCGATTTTATATCGCGTTGTAATATTATAAAAAATAAACTCTAAAACTTAAAAATACATAAATAGGGCGTGCTTTAAAAGATTTAAAATTAAAGTTATAGAGCCTATTTAAAAGGATCACCATGTCATTTAATACGATTTCAGTTGTTGGTTTGGGCTATATTGGCCTACCAACTGCAGCCATGTTCGCATCACGAAAAGTAAAGGTAATTGGGGTTGATGTAAATCAACATGCAGTTGACACTATTAATCGTGGTGAAATACATATAGTAGAGCCTGATCTAGATATGATTGTTCATGCTGCAGTTACTGAAGGGTACTTAAAAGCAACGACTACACCTGAACCTGCTGACGCATTTTTAATAGCCGTACCAACACCATTCAAAAGCACTTTAAATACAGAAAATGACTCAGCAATACCTGAGCCTGATTTAAGTTATATTAAAAAAGCGAGTGAAGCTATCGCGCCAGTGCTTAAAAAAGGTGACTTAGTTATCCTAGAGTCTACTTCACCAGTCGGTGCTACGGAACAAATGGCTGAATGGTTGGCAGCAGCGCGCCCAGATTTATCATTCCCACAACAAGCCGGTGAAAATACTGATGTGAATATAGCGCATTGCCCTGAACGTGTATTGCCAGGTCATGTAGTACGTGAATTGGTCGAAAACGACCGCGTAATTGGCGGCATGACAGCCAAATGTTCAGCCCGTTCAGTAGAGCTTTATAAAATATTTGTTCAAGGTGAGTGCGTAATAACAAATGCTCGCACGGCTGAAATGGCAAAGTTAACTGAAAATTCATGCCGCGATGTACAGATTGCATTTGCTAATGAACTCTCAATAATTTGCGAGAAACTAGATATAGACGTGTGGGAGCTTATCTCTCTAGCTAACCGTCATCCACGTATTAATATTTTACAACCTGGTCCGGGAGTAGGTGGACACTGTATAGCAGTAGATCCTTGGTTTATTGTTAGCAAAACACCGGATGAAGCACAAATAATTCATACGGCTCGAAAAGTGAATGATGGAAAACCGTTATGGGTAATAAATAAAGTTAAAATTGCTATTGCTGATTATTTACAAGCTAATCCAACTAAAGCAGCAAAAGACGTGACTATTGCTTGCTATGGCTTAGCATTTAAGCCTGATATAGATGATTTGCGTGAGAGCCCAGCTTTAAATATTACAAAGCAAGTAGCTGAATTACATTCAGGGACTGTTATTGCTGTAGAGCCTAATATAAAAGAACTACCATTTAATATAATGACATTTGAGTTATCTACATTTAATAATGCAAAAAAGAATGCAGATATTCACTTGTTATTGGTAGATCATAAAGAATTTAAATTTAATAAAATAAACACTGCTTATTTGGTTGATACAAAAGGCATTTGGAAATAGAGTCAAGGAAAAATTATGTTAAATAATAAAACAGTTTTGATCACCGGTGGTACAGGTTCATTTGGTAAAAAATTTATAGAAACTATTTTAGCGCGCTACCCAGATGTAAAAAAAATAATCATCTATTCGCGTGACGAATTAAAGCAATCTGTAATAAAACAAAAATACCCAGCATACGATTACCCGCAATTGCGTTTTTTTATTGGTGATGTTCGCGACAAAGAACGTTTAACGCAAGCGTGTGAAGGTGTAGATGTCATTATTCACGCAGCAGCAATTAAGCAGGTTGATACCGCTGAATACAATCCAACAGAATGTATTCGTACAAACATAGATGGTGCTGAAAATGTTATTCATGCCGCATTAGCGTGTGGTGTAAAAGATGTTGTAGCGCTATCGACAGATAAAGCAT
>NZ_JASDCE010000027.1:0-13805 GCF_030408075.1 Pseudoalteromonas sp. APC 3358 | reverse complement strand
AGGAAATAACTAGGCCTATTGTTGAAAATGAAGTCTAAAATGAAAGGTAACCCAGCTCCACAAGCCATTAACTGCGAGGGTTGTGGCGATTTATGTTACTTTAGAGGGGAAAATCCCTAGAACCCCACTGTAATTGTTCAAAAGGCGCATAAAGCCAATTGGCCATTTGCGTTGGCGTCACACCACTAAAATCGGGATGAGGTTGATTATTGCGATCCTGAACTTTGTGTTGTAAAGCAGCGTTGAGTTCATCAAGGCTCAAATTTGGGTTCATTGCCAGCATAGCTTCTACATCATCGGAAACTTGGGCATGTTGGTTAGAAACGCTGCTCATACAACAACGTTTAAATTTTTTACCACTGCCACAATGGCAAGGATCGTTTCGACCGAGCTTCATTACTCTCCCTTCTTATTGTTATAGAAAAAGCGCCGCATTTTCATGTTTGCGCTGCTCCAATGTCTTAGCAATCGCAAACACTTTTGTTTTACTGATCCCTTGTTGCTTGGCAAGATAAGTAAATTGGCTGATGGCTTCTGCGACCTCTTCAATGACTTGCCTTGCATCATTCCAATTCGCAAAGCCAGCACTGGTAGCAAGTTTTTGCATCACTTTAAGCGATGGCGCTTTGCCATAACCTCCGAACGCAGTGGCGTGTTCGTTAAATGGATGTGGGCTGTAGGTAACATCGTAAAAAGGGGCAGGAGCCCATTGACCGTCATCCGCTTGCAAAAACGCCCAGTTTTTACTGTGGTCGTCTTGGTTAGACGAAAGCAGGTTAAAAATGGCGCGGCGAAATTGCAGTTGCCCAACGGCGGGTGATTTACACAACTGACGGCTGGCTTTTATCAGGTCAATATAATCTAAACTTGGCGTTCTAAAGTCTGCATCCAATAGCCCGCAAGCGCTGTGCATATGCAATCGACCTGCACTGCACTTGCTGCCTAAGTCGGCCTGTTCAGTGACATAATCAAAACGCTCAAGCGCTAACCACGCAGGCGCACCGCTTTTAGGCGGTGCTTCAATGAGTTGCCAGACTGGTGGTTGGCACTTAGCTTGCTCAGCCATTTGCAAATAAGCCGCCTCACACAAACCTTCTTCATGCCCGAGCGCTAGATTCTTTGAGGTAAATTTAATCAGCCAAGCCTTATCTCCATGCTGAGCAAAGGTTCGGCATTGCTGAGTTTCCCCTGTAGGCATATAAATCTGTGCCTTGGGCCTTGCCCCACCCGAACTACCACCCGCGACTAATGCGGCCAACACCTGTTGCGTGTGCTCATCTAACTCATCGTGATTATCATCCATATAATCTGACATTGAAGCATCGAACAGCGTTTGTGCTTCTAAGCCTAACGTCGCTAAATCAATATCCGCAGGCGCCGTGGCTGAAAACTCAGACACCGGAGAAAAAGACAGCGCACCCATACCTTTATCACCAACAAAGGCTAACCTATCCATCGCTGTTAATTGATTAGGTAGGATGCCCTTTTGCCGGAAAATACGATCTTGTAACAGCATGCCCCAACCATCGGGCAAACAATCGGCGAATACGCCATGTACACCTTGATGCGGCGCTTTAGGTGCGGCTTGAACTTGCACGTTCGACTGCAAAGTAAATGGTGATAAATTGCCAAACTGTTGCAAATAGCCGTCTGCATATTGGAAAAAAACGCCTTGCCGATTCTGAGCCAAGATCCCTACAGCAACCTGTTCACCTGAGCTTAACTTACGAGTTACCATGAGTTTTTGAATCGGTTTAAAACTCATCTTTTAGTACCTCATCAATGCTAGTGGGTATAGCAGTGTGTTCTTTACTCGGCTGTGTCAGTTGATAAAGCCTATCCAAAGAGTCGAGGGTCTGCCATAGCAACAGCAATTGGCGAAATGAAATTTGCCCGGTCAGCTCAAATTTCTTAATGGTGGCCGCAGGTACACAGCTTCGCTCAGCAAGTACCGCGCGTGACAGCTTTGCCTGCTTTCGTAACTCACGCAAATAAGCCGCATAGGCTTGGCTTACATCGGTATCATCAAGTAAGGTAAAATTCATCCGCAAAGACCAAATGGATACAGTTATATCCATTATAGCGAAATAAAACAGAAAGTGGATATTATTGTGTCTATTTCTGCTTGAGGTGTTGAAAAATCATTCGATAAAGCTTTTCAAAACTGCTATTTTTTAGACCCTAACAGCAGCATAAGAACGGCACTGTTTTTCCATTGCTAAGCCCTAATATTTAATAAAAGCCAGAGACAAGTGGTGGGCAGTTTGGTGGGCAAACAGGCATTTTTGATCGGTTTATTTTCGATAACTCGTTGAGTTTGTTAGGGTCTAGGCCGCTACTCAATAAGCAAGGCTAGATTATCTCATTTTCTATACAGATGTAGTTATTTATGTATAGGAAATGCGATTCTTGCTACTTTTAAGCCATCCATCGCATCTTTATGTTTGGTTTTAATTTGGTGAGTAGCTTTATTACCTTCTATCATATGCCTCAATAAGCGATTCACAATGGGTGTTTCGAAGCGCTATTTTTGATAATACCTCTTGCAGCGCGCAGAAACACTGAATACGATGCTCAGAAACATCATCATTACTAGCTTGAGCCATGACTTTGCTCAAATCCCCTAGCGCGTCAATATCCTTTAGACATATACCCCGATATATCGGTTGAAGCTACCTTTCTAGATCGAAAGGTTGCTATGATTGAAGAAGGCTTTTACGTGGCTAATAGGATAGGTCATTTAGCCGATTCAATTATAAGAGCATTAAAACTGCGCGAAGTGCAATGGACTGCGTGTGCTAACCCCCAATACTGACAAAAGTTCGGCTACCCTGCGCATCCAAGTGAACTGCGTGAACATCAAGCTAATGGCTATACCAACGAGAAATGACACTAAGCTAACTTACCAACTTGCTCACCACTGCGACATTATTATGCAAGGTTTTATGTACCGGGCATTTATCTGCAATTTCTAAAAAGCGTTTTTGCTGTTGCTCATCTAAATTACCGGTGTAAGTAATGTTACGAACTATAGCTTCAAGCCCATTTAGTTGTTCACAGTTGTTACAATCATCTTGATAGTTTCGCGTATGCGAAAGCTCTACCTTAATATGGGTAATTGGTAGCTTCTTGCGCTGAGCATACATTCTTAAAGTCATTGACGTACATGCACCTAAGCCAGCAAGCAAATGCTCGTATGGATCGGGACCACTATTACTACCTCCAACTTTTACAGGCTCATCTGCTAACCAGTAATGACTAGCAGTACTGACATGTTGGGCAAACTTATGATCTTTCTCTTCAACCAGCACATTGCCTTGACTTACTTCATGCTTGTTTATGTTGGCTAAGTCGGTATTACGGTCAATTGACACATATCGAGTCGCCCATGCAGCAATTACTTCAGCCACATATTCAGAATCATTTTTGTTTTTAAGTAAATGATCGGCGTTGTCTAGGCTTACAAAACTTTTTGGGTGTAAAGCCGCTTGATAAATCTTCTCTGCCTCTTTGATGTTAACAACATCGTCTACTGGTGAATGCATCACTAGCAGGGCTTTGTTAAGCTTGCGAATGTGACCGGTGTCATGCGTATTGATGTCTTCTAAGAATTGCTTTTGAATAGTAAAAACACGCCCTCCAAGATTTACTTCAGCCCTACCGCTTGTTTGAATATCGTCTATTTGCGCGGCAAAGTTATGCGCAACATGCGCAGCATTAAGCGGCGATCCAATAGTCACAACGGCCGCAGATTCTGCCACCTTACTGGCTACACCAAGAACGGCTGCACCGCCTAAACTATGTCCAACAAGTAGCTTAGGTGCATCAAAGTTATCTCGCAAAAAATCAGCAGCAGCGACTAAATCTTGTATATTTGATGAAAAGTTTGTATTTGCGAAATCTCCATCGCTATTGCCCAGACCAGTAAAATCAAAGCGCAATACCGCAATACCTTTTGCAGTTAATGCTCTACTTATACGTGACGCAGCAGCAACATCTTTTCCACAGGTAAAACAATGTGCAAATAAGGCATAAAAGCGAACGTTTGTTTCGGGTGTTTCTAGTAAGCCGCTCAGCGTATTACCATTGCTTGTAAACTCTACTTTTTGACGCATAAATGCTTCCTAGTTTTGTAGTGAGTAAAGGGGTTTTATTTCCATGAGTATAGTCACATTTTAGACAACTCCGGATTGTTTGAGGCGCCCCGCCATGTTTAAGCCGCTCCGCCATGTTTAAGCCGCTCCGCTTGGGCACCTACAAATTAAACACTTAGATTTTAGGAGCCTGGTCCGCAATCAATGCAATTAAGCGGTGGATGTGAGCCCATTCCTAAATTAAACAATAGATCACGTAAAGCTGTTCGCAAGCCTTCTTCAATAACTGGATGATAAAATGGCAATTGCAGCACTTCGCTTACGGTCATGCGCATTTGTACTACCCAAGCGAGTAAATGTGCTAAATGCTCATTATGAGGTCCAATCATTTCAGCGCCCAATAGTACACCGGTTTCTTTATCGCCATACACTCGCAATAAACCTTTGTTAACCAACATAACTCTTGATCGGCCTTGTCCTTCAAAGCTCACGCTGCCGACAGCAAAATCACAGCCATGCTTAGCGTTAAGTGAACTAAAAGAAGCCCCTACAGTTGCAATTTGCGGGTCAGAAAAAACCACACCCAATACTGTTTTTCGGCTGCGCTTGAACACGTTGGGAAAACGAGCAGCGTTCTCACCGGCTAAGCGACCTTCATCAGCAGCTTCATGCAATAAGGGCACATCGCCATTTACATCGCCAGCAATAAAAATATGACTGTTGCCGCATTGCATCGACATAGGATCGTACAAAGGAACACCACGCTCATCGAGGGCAAGTGTGGTATTTTCTATGTCTATTCTGTCGATGTTTGCTTTTCTACCGGTCGCGGCTAACAAATAATCAAAAGTCTCTGTTATTTCATCGTCATCAGGTGATGGTTTAAAGGTAATTTGCACGCCTTGGTCAGTTCGCACTATGCTTTTCACCTGACCATTGCTATGGAACGGGAATTCGTCTTTAAAAATATTCAGCGCGCTTGCGATTACGTCCGGATCGCTTAGCGGACCAACCGCATCGCCTACTCCAAACAAATGTGTTTTAACGCCCAATCGATGCAGAGCCTGCCCTAGTTCCAAACCAATAACACCTGCACCAAATACCGCAATCGACTTGGGTAAATCATCCCAAGAAAATACGTCATCGTTGGTAATTAGCCTATCGCCGGCTTGCTCAAAAAAGCTTGGGATATTAGGGCGTGAGCCCGTTGCTATAATTATTTTATCTGCGCTAATTGTTTCACCATTGCTAAGCTTTAATTGGTGATCATCTATGAAACTGGCATAAGCCTTAACTAGATGTTTTTGATCAAAACTTTCAACGTCTTCATTAACAAAGCCAACAAAGCGATCGCGCTCAAATTTCACCCTATTCATCACGGCTTTACCATCAACTTTTGGCACTTCACCTTGCAAGCCAAAGTCTGTAAACTTTTCGGTATTGTGTCTCAATTCAGCAGGCGCAATAAGCAGTTTTGATGGCATACAGCCAACGCGTGCGCATGTAGTGCCATATTCACCACCTTCAATAAGAGCAATGCTGTCAGTATACTTGCGCGCTTCTCTATATGCGCCCATGCCAGAGGTTCCTGTACCAATAATCGCAATATCTACATGCTTGTTTTTTAATGCTGGTTTCATATTAATTCCTTATTTCATCTTGTTTATGCTGACAAAAGCTCATCTAACGAACCACTTTGCTTCGTGAAAATCTGCGCCGTCACCTATATGGTGATTGTTTAGTGTTTCTTTTGCTTCCTTAGAAAATGGGCAGTGGCCTTTAGTGTAAATTTCAATGTTAGGCATGTCTTGGGCACCGTTGTTCTAACGTTTACTGTCTATATCGCTATTCTGTGCTAATAAGTTATTTAAACAATGTTTGAACGTATTCATTTTCAACACTATTCGTCTATATTTTCAATACTTGAAACAGTCTAAAGTTAAGAAGTAAATTTGATTTTTATGCGAATACCGCACCATATTCCAAACAACATGCTCGCTACAGTAATAAAACTTGATAACGATAAAGTAGGCATAGCAAGCAGCAGTTGAGCGTCATTGCCACCGGCAGCAAGCGATGCTCCAATTCCCATTAAGGTGCCCGCAGTTAAGTGCACAACTATTTGTTTAAATGAAGGTAACAATAGCCCAAATCGTTTGGCTCTAAATACCGAAACAAACATACCCATCAATAATCCGGCGAACAAAAGGTATTGGTTTAAAGATGGCCATTGCTGAGGCAGGTTGCTGGTTAATGCAACAGCTATATGGTTTAACAATCCACTTGGCGGCCATTTAGGTTCAATTAAAAAAAGAAAACCAGCGACTAAACCAATGGTCATCAACTGCAACCATAATCGTATGCGTTGCTTGTTACCTATTAATACCCAAACCAATATGGCGAAAGAAAAAATCATCAATAAAATATAACTAGAGAGGCTGGTTGCTACACTTTGCTTTGTATCAATTTGCCCTCCCCATTTAGTCTGTATATACCAACCAAGCAACCATCCACTGATGGTAGCTAGCATGGTAAGATCTCCGCGAGTCAATTTACCCAAGGTAGACACCCCACAACCTTTATTAAATGCAGTTCCAAGTCCAAACAATAGTCCACCGAGTACTAACCATGGGCTTACATTTAGTGTAATAAAAGCAGTTGGTAAATGTGCAAAATAAGCATAAAAAGCAGCCACCCAAGCAAACACACCACTTAACAAAATTGCGATTAAAAACTCTCGTTTTCCACGCATCCACAAATTAACACCACGGTACATGCACAAACCTGCTGTTTGCGCTAAATAGCCAATTAACAACACACCAATAAACGTGATGAAAAGTAACATGGTGGTGCTTTCCTAAAACGTAAAAGCGTATGAGAAATTCAAAAAGTCGACTCCCGGATTTTTCGTGTTCAAGCCGCCATTGCTATAGTGCATATAACGCACAGATACATTTTGTTCTAGGTTTTCACCAAAATCCATACTCAAGCCAAGACGGTCTTCAAACTGATAATGTGAACCAATGTCTTTACCAGCAAAGCGAGTATCATTAACAAGAGACACACCAATACCAAACTCCCATTTAAGTGGATATTTATCATTTATATAATAAAATGTTTTACCAACAACAGGCGATAACGCAATAACCACGTTGGTTTCATGTTCATTGTTTTCACCGTATTCCCAAAAATTTACGCTGACTTCCCAATAGATATCTAGCGAATCAAAGTAAGGTACATCCCTTAGTTCGTAAGAATGGGGACGATAAGCAAGTCTAAGGCCCGTTATATCGTCTGAGCCAATTAATACATCTACCGCTACGGCACTTGAGTAGGCGGTATCTTTAGCTAGTGTAGGTAAGCTTAAACTAGAAAATATGACGAATAATAGTGTTAATAGTATAAGGGGACGTTTGCTTTTCATTTCGAGTTCCTAAATCATTGTCTGTATTCAATATTAGTATTATCGTCGATAATAAAGTTACAACAATGTCTATATGTCTTTACTTTATGCATCAATCGTCTATATTAAAAACACATTTACTTTTAAGGATGCTTGATGGAAATTTTAAGCGACATTTTGAATGCTTTACGTGTGAGCGGCAGCGTCTATTTTTGCAGCCATGTTGAACCGCCTTGGACAAAAGAGTTCCTTAACAAAACTACCGCAGGATTTCATTTAGTCAGACGCGGCGCTTGTTGGGTGAAAATTGGTGATCAAATAGACCAACTCTATGCAGGAGACTTGATATTTTTAGGTCCTGGTGTTGATCATATACTCACGAGCATCCCGCCCCCAGGCAAGATGCAAATTAGCGGCGATTCAACACTTCTGTTGTGCGGCAATTGCTCGTTCGAAAGCGATAAGCTCTCGCCTCTGAACGAGATATTCCATCAAGTCACTATTGTTCGTGAAGATGAATTAAATAAGCATCCGTGGCTTAAAAGTACTTTCGACCAACTAAGTTCTGAATATATGGCACAAAACCCGGGCAACGAAATTATCGTGAACAAACTCACAGAAGTGGTGCTGGTCGAGCTAATAAGGATTAACTTTGGACGACAAGAAGAACATAGTTTTTTACGAGCACTTAAAGACAAACGTATTAAAAAAGCCTTAGATCTTATTCACAGTTCACCAGAAAACCCTTGGACAATAGAAGCGCTAGCAACAAGCATTGGGATGTCGCGAGCCGCCTTTGCCAAAAAATTTACTGATCTTGTAGGACAAACCGTATTTGCTTATTTGTCGAATTTACGCATCCAAAAGGCAAAAGAAATGATCACAACTACCTCAGCATTTATCGATGATATTGCGCTTGCAGTGGGCTATGAATCTGAGCGGGCATTCACTAAAACGTTTAACAAGTATGTAGGCATGACGCCAAAACAGTTTAGGAAGAGTAAGTAGCTTACTTTACTAAAGCTACAAAAATGCTTAGAAATATTTGGTGTCGTCAAGAGTAGGCCGAGCAAAACAAAAAAGGGCGCTTAGTTTTGTAAGCGCCCTACGAATCTCTAGAGATTACTTTTTCATTGCTAAGGCTTTACCTAATAGCACAACCGAAGCGGCAAGCAATACTAGGTCTTTTACCAAGAATTGACCCGGTACAACATTTAGCGCAGGGAAACCGCCAAGTGATGCTTCCCAAACAGGCGCTGTGAGCAGTAGGCTAGAAGTGACCGCAAAGGTTGCAATCGCACCAAGACTACCCACAATACCAACAACTCGATTTAGAGGCGTTGCTAAAATAGCAATCGCAGTCGCAATTTCTAATCCACCAATTAAGTTAGATGCACCTTGTACACTAAACACGCTATACAGCCACGACGTTAAAGGACTCGACGCGACTAAACCTTGAATTGCGCCTGCTTCGTATCCTGTAAACTTCATAGCACCAATCCAAACAAGAATAAGTGCAATAGAAAAGCGTAAAGCCGTATCGCCATAAGTACTTATGCTTTTTGCTAATTGTGCTTGGCTATCAATTGAGTTGTTGCCAGTTACGGGTGTTGCTTGTTGAGTTTGAGTAGCGGTAATAGTCATAAATTTCTCCAATTAATTAATGTTTAAATCTTGTTTTATATAAAGCTTATAAAGCATGTTCTGAGGTTTTTCTGTTTCTAAATTGCGCTAACAAATCGTTGCTAAGCGCTTGATGAAAATCATCGCTCCCACCAATATGATGGCCTTCAATAAAGACTTGAGGTACCGTTTTACGATTGCTTCGCTCAATCATTTCGGCGCGCAATGTGTCATTGTCTGTAATGTCATATTCTGTGAACTCTAAACCTAAATTACTCAAGGTTGCTTTCGTTCTTTTACAAAATGGGCAATAGCCTTTGCTGTATATTTCGATGTTAGTCATAGTGACCCTCCGTTGTTTGTCTTATATATTAAGTTGCTTCGATGGGATAAGTATGATGCAAATATAAAAACCAACAACGCTCAATAATCTTTATTTATAACACTAATCGTCTAAATCAATAATACAAAGCGCTTAATTGTGTGATTGAAATACCGGGATGGTCGTTATTCGAGGGCTGAAAGGTTATTTCTGACAATAAGACAAGGTCAGGGTTGAGTCCGTACATTCAAATAGGGTCGCTCGCACACCACTCCCCACGCTGATGTCTACCTCCTGTTTGTGCAAACTGACCAACTTTTCAGCTTTTGCATTTAAAGCCGTATTGTTCGACTCCTGCGTTTGATGCAATACATTTACCTGATTAATAAGTGCCCGCTTATCGTTTTGCAGTTTCTCTGCTTCTTGCATACTAGCTACAAGCTGCTGGGCCAATTTTGTCAATTCGGCGCTAACTTCTTGCGAAAGTGACTTATAATTTTCAACCTTCTCTTGTTCTAACCTTAACGCTGCTTTATTAATTTTTTCAGCCTCAGTTACTAGACTATCTAAAAAGGCTGGAGACAACTGGAAGCTTTGGCGTAACTTTTCGCGCTCGGCTAAGCGCATTTCTTGCCAAGCCTTTACGAATGGGTGAGTAGTACTGACAGAGCTATAGTCCTCAATTCTGTCTAGTACTTTTCTCACTGTACAGTTCTCACCTTGCTCCTCTAAGTGCTCACAAACCTCGAATACTTGCTCTTTTAAATCTTTGACTTCTTTAGCCATAAAATACTTCCTTTTCTATACATATAAACACGCGCTGAAGCGAACAAAGTCTGCCTTTGTTCCTCGGACCAAATGAATTGCCGTTGTAATAACCTTCGTAAAAAAACAAATACTGTTTAGGAAAAAATATATAAGAGAATCTTGCAGAATTTGACTTTAAATTTTTGGGACTGCTAGCCTCGACAATTTCATCTTCACTGGCAAAGTCATTTGTTGATATGTTGAACCGTTGTGCATTTTGGCCAATGTTGGTATATCGGAATATGTCTCATGTTATTGATCCGATCTCATTTTTGTTTTAATTTTTATTTTTGTGCAACTCAGACAATTTAGCTAACAAGCCATATTGATCACCGGCTATCTTGGTAGTACGTTTCAGCTTGTATACATCATTGAAAAGCTCTACGTATCTTTCTGGCGTATGATTTTTTATCGTAACGTTAATTGTTCCAACGATTAACTTTTTCTCTCGAGCCATTAATTCTCCTTTTTTGTTTAGTCGAGCTTTTGCGGTATGGTGTTGCTTTTGTATGTTGTTATCGAGTTTTAAGTGGTAATCAAGCGCTCTGAGCAGATCTATCTGCTTTAAATTTTTACCAGACTCGACACCAATGCGAGTAGCAATATTTTGATCAATGACTTCACCAAGTTGACGCATGTTGACTATGGTAGTATTTGGAAACACACTGAAGTTCTGTTCTGCACTTTCTGCAAGTTAAACAACCACTCTTGATGTTTTTTGAGGAAATCGAAATTACTGACCCAACCCATAGTCCTGCCTCATTCTTTTTATAATAAAAACAAATACATAGCAATAATTTACATAAAAACTGAATTGTTTAAAAAAGCGACCGGTTGATCACGCTTTACTATTAATAGCAAAATATCTTTTGATACATTGCTATACCAAAAATATACAGCTGAATGTAAAGGGTAAGAGTTACCAAAAGTGCATTTTCAAGATAGCGAACAAGTCACTTAAATATCAGGTTTAATACGCATTAATTAATTACTCTCTTGTTTGCAAATTGCAGAAATTCAACAATACATACATTGCAATCTATCATTCCCAAAAGGTTGAATAATCTTGAGTAAAAAAGAGCCACCACTATTCACCGTTTTGTCGTATCTACCTTGGTGGATCAGTTTTGTTAGCGGGTTAGTCGTTTACGTTTGCTTAAGCTACGTATTCCCAGCGCTGGTTTCGGAAAATCAGATTTTATTTATGCTTACTGAAGCCGGTAAAAATATTGCGCCGTTTTTTGGAAGCCTATTTCTAATCCCAGCTATTGCCTCAATCTTCATGCGAAAGAAAAAGCAAAAGCTACTTGCTCAACAAAAAAGTATCGACACTCTAAAAGCGCTTTCTTGGCAAGAGTTCGAGATGCTGGTTGGTGAGGCGTTTCGTCGCAAAGGTTTTGCTGTCATTGAAAATATGACTGGTGGTGCTGATGGTGGTATTGATTTACTGCTAAAAAGAGATGATAAGACTCACATTGTTCAGTGCAAGCACTGGCGTTCAAAAAAGATTGGAGTCTCAATTGTTCGAGAGATGTTTGGCATCAAGGAAGCCACTAATGCTAAAAGTGTATTTATTGTTGCGTCTGGCACATTTACGAAAGATGCTATTGCATTTGCTCGAGGTTTACCTATTGAGCTTATTGGAGGTCATGACTTATTAAATTTAATCGCTGATGTTCAATCTAATCGAAACGAGTCTGCAGCGAGCAGTAACGAAGTTACCCATCATTGTCCAAAATGCTCGTCTAAGTTGGTTAAGCGAATTGCTAAGCAGGGTGCGCACAAAGGCAACGAATTTTTGGGGTGCAGTAGCTTTCCAAAATGTCGCTATATTGAAAGTTAGTTGTGTGATTTACATATACGCCTAAATGGTCTCGCCCCAAAATGTTTCAATTTCATATAATTAATAAATCTGATAGCCTGGCCGAAAGGTCAATATTTACATATCACATTGAACCTTAAAAATTTAACCGCCATTTAGGTTTCAATTCGCACTCATAAAGAGTCGGTTCAATAACAATGAAGTTATCCTACTACATCGATAAGTTGCAAAGTATACGGCCAGACCGGTCTTCAGGTCATGCGCGCCCGCATAAAGTGTGCATGATGTTTGCAGTGCTAGACTTAATTGAACAAGGCCACATTACCGACAACCGCATTTATTATGACGACAGACTCAAAAACCGATTCAGCTGGCACTTTGAACGCTTAAAACAAGGAAATGACGCCGACAGCCCATTCTTGCCCTTTTTTCACTTGAAGTCCTCAGGCATTTGGCATTTGATGGTAAAACCTGAAGAGGCGTCATATTTCAGTGCCGTTACATCGGGAACGGATGCCGCTATCAAAAAAGCTGTTAATTTTGCATATTTCGACGACGCGTTGTTTCAATTTTTAAAAAGTCCACACACCTCTTCAATATTAAGAAATGCATTATCAGCTAACCTTGATTCATTAGAGGACCAATATGGCCGTTGGGCAAAGTCTATTGGTAAATCAGATAAAACAATAAAAAACTATGTTGGCGCACTGAAAAACTCTATTCCAAATTGGGGTTCTAGGGATTTTCCCCTCTAAAGTAACATAAATCGCCATACTCACCATATTTAAAGGCATACAAAGGTGGGTTACTTCTCCAAAGTATGGCAAATTATGAGGTTAACAACCCCTTAAACTTAATTTAATTCCTATGGCTATAAAAAACGAACTATCAATTCTTACCAAAGCTGAGCAGCTTGATCTATATTCTCCGCCGCTATTATCACTTGAACAACAACGATTGTATTTTACGCCAAACGAGATCGAGTTAACAGAGTTGAAAAGTATTCGCCTAAGGAACCACCGATGCTATTTCATTGCGTTATTAGGGTATTTTAAGTCTAAGCCTGTGATTCTTTCACCTAGCTTTAACCTCATCTTTGACGATATGCAGTTTATTTCAACGCAAGTTCAAGGAGGCAAAGGGATCAGGCCTTTCAGCATTAATAAGATGCAGCGTGACCGTATATATCAAAGAATACTGAGGTTATTAAACTATCAGAAATGGGACGAAAGTCTGCACTTTGCGCCGCTGTACGAACATCTTGTTATGGTCGGCAAAGCTTGGCTTGAGCCTCGTTATCTATTCGATGCAGCCGCTGAATATCTAGCAACGCATAGAATTGCCATCCCTAAATATACTGTCTTACAAAAGCTTATCAGTCGTGTTATCCAACAGGTCAAGAAGGCGTTAAATAATAAGCTTCGTATTCATGTTTCATCTGAACTACACGGATTTCTAAATACTATTATCGATGACAAAGATGGGCTCTCCTTAAGCCAGCTTCGAGCCGGTGCAAAAAGCGTTATGGTGACAGAGCTAAAAAAAGAACTGACGGTGTATCATCAGTTACAGCCTTATACAAGACAGATTGATAATGCTGTTAAGGGCTTAGCCTTATCGTCTAAAAACCAACAACACTTCGGTGAAATGGTGGATTATTATGGTAGTAAACTAAAACGCTTTAAGCGTCCACAGCAACACCTATGGTTGCTGTGTTTTCTGACTCAACGCATA
>NZ_JASDCE010000026.1:0-15113 GCF_030408075.1 Pseudoalteromonas sp. APC 3358 | reverse complement strand
AACAGTTTACCGTGGGTGAATAATATCTATTAGATCACAGAGAAAAGATGGATTCAAGGTTAAAAAGCAACCAGCCAAGAATAGTTGGATACGTTCCTAAAAAGAGTAATTCTACAGCCTCAACGCCCGCATAAGGGGCGAAAAAACGTAGCGGCGATTTGGTTAAAACTTGCGAAGCACAAAACTAAATCGCCGCGTAGTTTTGGCGTCCCAGCGAGCCTGCGAACGACTTGATGCGCTTGTTATATGCGAACTACGGCTCGAGCCTTAAATCACCGCTGGCCATCGCTTTTGCTTGCTCAATAAGCCTAGAAACCAACTTCCCACATTCGACATAATTGTCTAATATCGCTTCATAAAAATCACTGTTATTTTCATAGTCATCTTGCTTAATGTCTTTCTCAAAGAGTTTTTTTCTTAGCTCCATTAGCTGCTCTTCAACAAGGTTAATGTCTCCATGTAAGTACAGGGATTTAATGGAAAAAACATCCTCAAGCTCTAGGATTCTGCTTTTGGTTTCTGTCATTAGTTTATTGCGTTCAAGGCAAGCCTCTTTTGACTCATACTTCAACTGAAACGCTGTTTGTTGTGACTCAACATATTCACTGTATGAACGCTCATATTCTTCATCGTACTCAATACAAGATGAGCCCCCAATATAGACGTAACAATCTGTAAACTCACTAAAGTAATCAACCCAACTTTGTACGCTCTTTTTCGTAAGAAACAGGCAAGTGATTATTTCTTCGTATGCCAAGCGCTTAGTTTCCCAAATTTGCTGTTGAACCCAATACTTCTCATTGAGTTGATTTTTAATGCTTTCTACTGTTTTGGTACTGTCTTCGAGTTGCTTAATTGCCTTACCAAAATCCTCATTCGTAGCCAAATTTTTAAGTTTTTCTCGAACATAGTAACCAAGAGGAGCGATTAAAAATGCAGTAATGATCGCGGGTAAATACTGATAAAAGTCCATAAATCCTCAAAGCACATAACAATTTAATCTACGACATTTGTCGTTTTACAAACCGAAAAATGTCTTTATATTACAATGATTTTATCCTAGCTATAAAATAAACAACTGTAAACAGTTAGTTAGCTTCGCCTTACCTTTTCTAAATGTAGCAAAACCCCAAAATGGTGGAGATCAGTAATATCAGACGTATAGCTGATTAGTTATACCGGTTGATTATTAATTAACAGGCTATATTTTAAATATCTGTGTTTAAACCAATAACGCGTTCACTCTATAACCCTTAAACTTGTAACTCGTTATTACTTATAAAATTAGTTAAAAATCACAATCTACTTTTATTGAATCCTGTGTATTTTTACTTCATATTAAATACTCTTATTTCTCACTTACATACCTAGAGCGCTGCATGAATGGGTTATGGATCTTAAACCGCGTTAACCCCCTACGATGAATTGACGTACTTAATAGCCTTAAAACGAAGAAGCTCAGCAGTTTTAAAATTTGCAATTAATAGCTAATTTTACTAGTTATCCACCTCATAGCGTGTTGTTATATTTATTAGAACGGTAACTCCTCACCATTAAAACTATAAAGTTTTCCCGTATTATCAATAGATAAATTCAGAATAACGTTCATAACTCCAAGAGCCGAGTCTACAACATTTTCACTTGCTGTAGAGCCACCCATATCGGTTTGAACCCAACCGGGGTGAACAGCCACCACAGCGACATTATCATTAACAAGTTCTTGTGATAAGTTCACTACTAGCATATTGGCTGCTGCTTTAGACATTCGATAACCATACCAATCCACACTTTGTTCTAGCGACAAAGATCCCATAGCAGAAGAAATAACGGCTATCTTACATAAGCGTTTTTTATTTATTAAAGGTAAAAAGCAATGAGTTAAATATAGTGGTCCAAGTGAATTCACCTTAAAAGACATTTCAGCATTAGCATAATTAATAGTATGGATACTTGTGTTTTCTCGATCCAAATATCCCGCATTATTTACTATTAAATCTAATTTAATATTTTCCTCATTAAGTTTACTTGCCAACGTCTTAATTTTTTCAGGGCAAGTGATATCCATTAGTTCAATAGACAATTTATTTGGAAACTTACCTTTCAATGAAACTAGAGCAACCGCCGTTTCTAGATCTCTACAGGTAGCAATTACTGTCCATCCATTTATAAGGTATTGTCTGGCTAATTCGAAACCGATTCCCCTATTAGCACCCGTTATTAATACAACTAAGTTATTCATTGTTTATACCTATAAATCTTACAATTTAGTCTACGACATTTGTCACCTAAAAAACGACAAATGTCCTTATATTACAATGGTTTTACCCTAGCTATAAAATAAGTATTTGTAAACAGTTAGTTCAGTCTCAACTTTTCTAAGTGCAGCAAAAATCCCAAATGATGGAGGTCAGTAATATCAGGCAAATTGCTGTTTAGTTGCACAGGTTGATTATTAGTTAAAAGGTTATATTTTAAATACCTGTGTTTAAACTAATAACGCGTTCCCCCTTAAACTTGTAGCTCGTTATTACTTATAAAATTAGTTAAAAATCACAACCTACTCCTATTGAATCCTCTGTATTTTTACTTCATATTAAATACTCTTATTTCTCACTTATTATGCTGTTATGTCATTTTTAAAATTTAGCCATGCACTTATTCTCACACTTGCTAGTACCTTACCGCTTACAAGCCATGCTGCGCTTGATAAAAATGAGCGTGAAATAGTAAAACAGGTCGATAAAAACATTCCCCAAGCATTACAAGAAATAGAGCAAGCCGTAAATATTAATAGCGGATCGCTCAATATTGAAGGTGTAAAAAAAGTAGGCGCGCTGACAAGCGAGCAGCTTAAAGCCATTGGTTTTAAAGTAAAATGGCTGGATGGCAGTGCGTTTAACCGCGCAGGGCATGTATTAGCAACCCATGAGAGTAATGATCCCGATGCAATAAAAATACTGATGATCGGCCATCTAGATACGGTATTTGCCAAAAACGATAACTTTACTACCTACAAACAACTTGATGCCGATACAGCCAGTGGCCCAGGCGTTGCCGACATGAAAGGCGGTAACACGATAATAATTACAGCACTTAAAAGCTTACAAGCCCTTAATTTACTCGAAAATGTAAGCATAAAAGTATTATTGACTGGCGATGAAGAAAGCAGCGGTCGCCCGCTTAGCTTATCTAAACAAGCTATTGTTGATGCAGCAATTTGGGCTGACGTAGCGCTTGGCTATGAAAATGGCGATAACAATATAAAAACAGCTATGGCGGCGCGCCGTGGTTATACCGGCTGGACGCTAAACGTAACGGCAAATGCAGCGCATTCGTCACAAATATTTAGCGAAAGCGTTGGTTATGGCGCTATTTACGAAGCATCACGCATTTTAAATGATTTTAGAGAGCAACTTGCCACGCAACCTAATTTAACATTTAACCCAGGGCTTATTGTAGGTGGTACAAATGCCGACTACGACAGTGCTAATTCGTCAGCAACGGCGTTTGGTAAAAGTAATGTAATAGCACAAACCGTGCATGTAGCAGGTGATTTACGCGCTCTTTCGCCAAAGCAATTCGAAAACGCAAAAAGGTCAATGCAACTCATTGCTAGCAACAGTTTAAATGGCAGTAAAGCAGAGCTTATTTTTGAAGACGGTTACCCGCCAATGGCATTAACTGATGGCAATAAAAAGCTATTAGAATTATACAGCGACGCAAGCCACGATTTAGGCTTCAACAAAGTAGTAGCCGCCAATCCACGCAATGCAGGTGCGGCTGATATTTCGTTTGCGGCAAACCATGTTGATATGGCACTTGATGGTTTAGGTTTAATGGGCAGCGGCGCGCACACTAAAAACGAAACAGCCGATTTAACCAGCCTTGATAAAAACATTAAAAAAACGGCATTACTCATTTATAGATTAGGAAAACTGTAATAGTAAATGTATTTTAAAGATGAGCGTAGGCCAAATAATAACCGTCCTACGCTTGTACTTACTTTTAAGACATTATTTTAAACAATAATTCTCGCACTGTGGCCGGTTCAAACGGTTTATCACAAATAGCATCA
Organism: Pseudoalteromonas sp. APC 3358; assembly: GCF_030408075.1. Taxonomy (NCBI): domain Bacteria; kingdom Pseudomonadati; phylum Pseudomonadota; class Gammaproteobacteria; order Alteromonadales; family Pseudoalteromonadaceae; genus Pseudoalteromonas; species Pseudoalteromonas sp. APC 3358. The sequence continues at coordinate 11,038 of NZ_JASDCE010000026.1, read as the reverse complement.
ACTCCCGCTTGAGCTATATTTGCTAGGTGCGTTTCGTTTGCCTCTGAGCTCACCATTAAAATAGGAATATGCGAGTAACTATTTGAGCTTCTAACGGTTTCTGTTAGTTCTCGTCCGTCCATTTCTGGCATATTGTAGTCGGTTACAATTAAGTCAAACGATTGGTTATTTAAGTGCTCAATAGCTTCTTTACCGTTTTCAGCTTCTACCGGGGCAGGTATTCCCATACCCGCAAGAACACGAATAATGTGTTTACGCGCAAAGCGGCTGTCGTCTACCACTAAAACTCGCAGCAGCGTTACGTCAAAATGATCAAGTTCTACTTCTTCTTCGCTTATAATATCGAGGGTTGCTTTGAGTGCGCGGGTAATGGCTTTTGCGCTAAAAGGCTTAGGCAAAATAGCTAGGACACCCGATTGGCGTAATTGCTCAAGGTATTTTTTATTACGCTCGCTCGATATAAGCATAAAAGGTTGATGCTCGGTGATAGGGTTTGATCTTATTTCTTGCAATAGTGAATCGGCTGTCCCGTCAGATAAATACATAGAGCTTATAACTAGATCAGGGTGATAACTTGCTAATAAGCTAAGCGCTTGTGTTTGTGTAGATGCAGTTTCAACTTGTTTTACACCACTTTCTAAAAGCGATTTTATTATTATTTTTTGCTGAACCTCTGAAGGCTCTACAAGTAAAATAGACAAGTTTGCTATTGCAGTTAAGTCGCTCATTCAGATCTCTTTAGTATTGTTATAATCAGGATAATAATAACATTTTTGACTCGTTAATATTATATAAAGAGATTGTAATATTTAAGAAAACATTATCAATCCCTTTAAAATATAGCACTTCTTAATTAGATTGAATGTAATCTAATGCATTCATTTTTTTATATGTGACGTTAGCGTGCAAAATATGTGCAGGCTCAGGGTCAACCACTTCAACAGGAATGTCGTAATTTCGGGCTATTTCAATTGCCATTTGCGTAATATTAACGCTAAACGAGGTGCCCATAAATACAATTTTATCGGCGTTGAGCATACGCTGTTGTGCTTCTGTTATTCTGTAAAGCTCGGTGTAATATTCGTCAAATAATAAAACAAAGGGCTTAAATGAATGGTTTAGCACAGGCGTTTGGTTTTGAATATTAAATAGCTCAAAAAGAGACTCTTGCAGGCGGCTTTCGTCTACGCTTTCCCACGGGGTGGTAAGTGGCGTGACTGGCTCACCTTGCTCATGAAATAAGGTCATTTGATCAAGCCTGCCGTGTATCGCTATGTAATTTTTGTTACCCGCTTTGCCATCAAGCCCATCTATGTTTTGAGTAATTAGGTTTTTATCACTTAGCCAATGGTGTACGTCGTTTGGGCCATGGTTGCGATACGTTGCAAAGCGATGGTAATACCACTGGCTGCGCTGACTCCCGCTCCGGTAATGTAAAGGGTATTCACTTTGGCGCCTCGTAACCGAGTACGTTAGCGCTTACTTGCTGACTGTTATCAATACCGCCAATTCGATATAAAACACCGCTGTGCTCAAGTAAACCACGATGATCCATACTCTTTACTTCAACTGAGGATAAAACCTGCCATTCGTTTTTTTCGATACTAAAGCGCCAAACATGATCACTTGCTGGTGCAGGTTTGCCGTCGTAACCTATTGCGCTGTAGTTGTATGGGTTATTAGAGCCTGCCATCATATAAATATTGCCATTATAGCTGGTGGCTGCCATTCGGTAGTGAGCAGTGCCCGTTGGATGAGGCAACGTACGCCAATCTATTTTTTGTGGATTAGTTGAATCTATTGCGCCTTTTAAACACTGTGCTACGCCTGCAAACGAGCGACGCGAATCAGGATTAGCTTGTGTTTTAACGCCATCACAAATAACAATGGTATTATCGCTAATTGCAGCGGCTTGGCCAAATACGGGCTCACCTAAAAATGGCGAGGCTTGTTGCCATGTATTATTTTGCGTGTCGTACACTTGCACTAAGTTTACGTTGCCGTCGTTATGCCAACCGCTAATTAGATAAATGTAACGCGCTTTGTAGCTCAGCGCGACGCTATCGTCTACGGGTACTGGCATGCTCGCAAGATGAGTGTAGGTATCTTTTATTACGTCGTACTTATATACGTCGGGGCTTGAAACTTCAGTATGATCCTCTGCTACCGTATAGCCGCCAAACACATAGGCGTACTCGCCTAAACCGACTGCGGTGCTTGCTAAGCGCCCTTTTAGTGGCAAGCTTGAAGGCACACCAGTTTTAGATTGCCACTGTGAATCGCCAACTTTAAGCGCCCACACTTTGTTATGCACTGACGAATGCTGTTTATCGCGCCCCAGCCCCATAAAGCTTAAAAAATAGGTTTGGTTTTGTACTGTAACTTTAGCCACAGCATTATTAGCAACTGGCTCTGGTAAAGCGGGAAGGCTTGCTAACGCAAGAGAAAAAAGAAGGCTCATAAGGCAAATAATTTAATAAGTATTAATACGCTCAGATTAAATTATTTTAACCTTGTGAGCCAGTATTGTTATATCTAAATAATCAAACGCTTTTGATTAGTAACCATATTAGTAGGCAATACCAATATGCTGATTTACGTGCGCTGCATTTTGCGCTTCATCAACCATTGCAGTTGCATAATCAGTGACCGATACCTTGCTTTCGCCTGCATCATTCGTAAAAAATGTATTACTGCCGATACGGTAATCGCCTTCATTATCATCTGGACATAATTTGTGGGCAGCCTATTTATCAAGGAACTACCAACAAACTGTTGTAAGAGCATTTATAGATTTTTTAGCGCAGCACTGGCAAACCGATATTAAAAAATATGTCGGCAAGTAAGGCATTGTAGTTAAGGGCGCTGTGACTATTGTTTAAGCTAAGGTGATAGTTCAGCTTAGTTATTGAGGTAAATAGGTTACGTTATCTAAGCCTCGTTGTTTATTTTTGTACATAGCTTGATCAGCATACTTTATGAGTTCGTGATCTGTTTGGCCGTGCTCGGGGTAGTTTGCAATTCCTATACTGGGTGAAATATTTAGTAGTACGTCATCTAACTTAAAGACGGCTTTAAACTCAGTGAGGACTTTATTTTTTATTCTGACCGTTTCGTGGCTAGAACTTAAATTATCTAAAATAATTAAAAATTCGTCTCCGCCTAAACGCCCTACTGTGTCGTAATGCCTTACTGACGCTGAAAGCCTTTTTGCTATAGCACATAAAAGCTTATCGCCAGTTTCGTGTCCGTGAGTATCGTTTACTGCTTTAAAGCCATTTATGTCTATAAACAGTAAAGAAAAAAACGTGTTGTCTCTGGTTGCATTAATAATTACTTTTTCTAATCGATTCATCAATAAAGATCGATTTGGTAGGCCAGTTAACACATCGTGCCGTGCCATATAATGGAGTTGATCTTCCATTACTTTACGTTCAGTTATATCGTGCGCGACAGCGATTCTTACTTGATGTTGCTCTGACCAACGAACAGACCATAATATATGAACTACTTGACCATCTTTTCTCATCCAACGGTTTTCAAAGCGAGGGTTCACCATTTCGCCAGACAACAGCGAAGTTACGGCATTATGCGTTTTATAATGATCACCTTCGTAAACATAGTTAATCATTTTTTTGCCAACAACTTCATCGGCCGTATAACCAAAAATTTGCTCAAATGCTGCGCTTACAAAAACAAATGTGCCTTGTTTATCTACCACGCATACCGCATCAAGCATTAAATCGAGTACTTCTTCTACATTAATTAATTCATTTTTTTCCATACTTTGGTGCCTTCAAAGCAAAACCAAGCGAATTTAAGTATTCTATATACCTTTAATAAAAGCAAAGGTAATTGAAACTACAATAATAGTTAATACAAAGTTAGATTAATCGTGCACGTATAATTAATATCGCCCTTGTAAAAGCATGATATGCAAAGTTAAATAATCAATAAGCGCAAAATACTTTGAAGTCCTTCAAAAATAGACTAAATTTTGAATAGTATATAACCATATAACTTTCATTAATTTCTATTTTTTAACTACTACAAAATTAGTTGTTTTGATTTAATCGCATTTATACTTTTACGCTGTTAATGTATGTTAATATTGTGTGATATCACATGTATTACAAAAACAGTCATTGTTTTTGATTTTTTGATTGCGCAGGAGATTTTTGGGTGAAAATATCACAACGTTTATTTTGGCCATTACTTTTTGTGTGCCCTCTTGTAATGGCTGAGCCGTTTGAAGATGAAGACCTCGATCTTGATGCTTTAATGGGTATGGATGTGCAAGCGACTTCTGCGATGAAAAGAGCACAATCAGCATTTGATACCGCCTCATCTATTTATGTATTAAGTAAAGAACAAATTACTAAATCTGGTGCTACATCAGTACCTGAAGCACTAAAAATGGTGCCGGGTTTAATTGTCCGTCAGCTCGATAACAATCAATGGGCTATTTCCTCAAGAGGCATTGCCTCTCGCTTTTCAAGCAAATTATTGGTTATGATTGACGGACAAAGCTTATATACCCCAAAGTTTGCCGCTGTTTATTGGGAAACACTCAACGTTCCTTTGTACGATATTGAACGTATTGAAGTTATACGCGGACAAGGCGGATTACTTTGGGGAAGTAACGCAAATAATGGCGTTATTAATATCATTACTAAAAATAGTATTGATACTCGCGGTGGATACGCAAGTGTAACAACTGGTAATCAAATAAATGTTGATGCTAATCTTCGCTACGGTGGTGATATAAGTAACATAGGCAGCTACCGTGTGTATGGGCACTTAAAAGATGCTAATGAATCAAAAAAAGGGATCTCACTCGATCCTAACGACACAACTAAGCAAAATTCTTTAGGTTTTAGAGCTGACTTTACCCCTAATGATGAGTGGTCTGCGCTACTTCAGGGTGATGTAACTCATTCCACACTTGGCCAAAACTACCGAGGTGTTGTCGATGAAACCAACGAAAACATTTCATTTTCAGATGATTTAAAGCGAACAGACTCGCGCATAATGGCGCGCCTTGAAAACAGAATGTCGCCAGATGCCAATCAAATGCTACAAATTTCTTGGCTTAAACAAAATGGCTCTCAAAATTATATTAAAGAAGACTTTGAATCGATAGATATTGATTATCAAATGAATTTTATATATCAATCTCTACAGTTAGATTGGGGGTTGAACTACCGATACAATTCTATATCTTTCGCAGAAAGCGTATTTTTAGATAGCGATAAAAACTTTGATAGCCTCAAACAATATGGTGCACTTGTTCAAGCTCAATACAATGTGACTCCTGACACTCTCGACTTTATTGTTGGTACTAAGCTTGATCATAACGATTTAACTGGCTGGGAAAATCAACCATCAGCAAGACTTATATACAAACCAGTAGATAACCACCTTACTTGGGGCGCAATATCGCGAAGTGTACGTACACCAACATTAATTGAGTTTAACGACAACTTTAAAGTTAATGGTACAGAAATTAAAGATCTTACCGGTTTAAGTTCAGGCTTCGACCAAATAGACGACTACCGAATTGCAACCTACCTAAATGGTAATGACAAAGTTAAATCAGAAAACTATCTATCTTATGAATTAGGCTACCGTTTTACTGCTAACGATTGGTCATTAGATCTTTCTACTTATTATACCGATGCTAAAAACGTAGCGGTTATTGATATGAATACGCATGCTGAACAATTCACTCCTATACTTGATTTATTTCTAGCAGGGAGAATTCCAGAAGTATTTCAAGCACTAACAATGACTCGTATAGATTTAGACTTTGCATCTGTAGCAGACACAACCACTAAAGGGTTAGACTTAGTAGTATCATGGCAACCAATTGATAATCTCAATGCTGAGTTTGGTTATAGTTACACCGATTATAACTACGATTTACCTCCTAGAGTAGAGCCCGCTATCGGGTATGACTCTAAAAACAGGCAGTTATTTGCAAAAGCCGATTATTCTTTTTTAACCAACCATAACGTGTTTGCGACATTACGAGCAGTAAACTCAAATGCATATAATACTGATAATTACACAACGTTAGATATTAGTTGGAATTGGCAGGCTACTCCTGTGTGGTCTACTGCAGTTTCGGGTAAAAACCTATTTTCAGGTTCACATATTGAGTACAGTAATACGCGCGAAACCTATACATTACCAAACTATATTGATGAATGTATTACGTTTACAATTTCAGCAAATTTCTAAGCTAATTAGATGATTAAATTAAGAAGTCTAATTCACAGAAGCTTAATAGCCTTGGTACTTTTAAGTACCAGCGTTGACGCTGTTGAAAAAGAATACATGCTAAAAGCAGGCTTCTTGTATAACTTTGCACGTTTTGGACACTGGGATTCTCATTTAGAGCCCCTTGATCAATTTACTATTTGTAGCCCTGATAAATACTTTATTGATGTGGCTAACACCGCTCTAAAAAATCGCACTATAAAAAAATTACCTTTACATAATAAATTAGTCACTATTGATGAAGTCACAACATCTGCGTGTAACATGCTATTTATCACCTCAGATACATTTGCTCAGTGGCAAAACATAACTCCTTTAGATCTAAAAAATATTATGGTCATTGGTGAAACAGACTCATTTATTGAAAATGGCGGCCATATCAGATTCTTTCTTTCCAGTGGTAAAATTCGCTTTGAAATTGCACCACAACAGCTTAAAGATGCAGGCATTACTATGAGTTCAAAAGTACTACGACTTGCACGCGTTGTAGATAGGTAATGCAATGAAAAAACTATTTGCATTAAATACAATGAGCAAAAAATTATTATTCATCTTAATGAGTGTCGCACTTGTATCAACCGCTACAGTAACCATTGTATTTAGTGCTTATGAAATCACCAGCGCTAAAGAAGAACAAATAGAAAGCCTGGGGTCGCTGTCTAAAATGCTTTCACCCAATATAACTGCTGCACTTATGTTTAATGATATAGATGCAGTACAAGAGCTTATAAACCCAATACTTATACGCTCAGATGTTATTAGTATAATGGTAACGAGTATGACTGGTGAACAACTTGTTATTGCTCAAGCCGAAAATGAAGAAATAGAACAAAGCATTGAGGTTAATACCCCCCTTCAGCTCGATATGCATGATTATGGCGTATTAAAAATACGCGCTAACAACAGTTACATTCAAGACAGAATCACTTTTTACTTTAAATTTATAATGATTTTGATGGTCTTTACCTTTGCTATCAGCCTCATTTTATCCCTTTTGCTAAGGCGCCGCTTTTTAAACCCTATTTTATATTTAGCACAAACAGCAAATAAAATAACAACGTCACATGATTATAGTTTACGCGCTAAACAACTATCACAAGATGAAGTCGGACAGTTAACTTCTTGTTTTAACGATATGCTATACAACATTGAGCAAAGAGAAAGTTCATTAGAAAACCAAGTTAGGCTTCGTACTAATGAACTTGAAAATGCAAATATTCAGTTGCAACAATATGCTTACCAAGACGGGTTAACTGATTTGCCGAACAGACGGTATTTTTACGAAAAACTACAAAGCTTAGTAAGTGTTAAAGGAATGAAATTCGCACTTATATTTATAGATTTAGATGGTTTTAAAGAAGTAAACGACAGCCTTGGACATGACTACGGTGATTTATTATTACACCAGGTAGCAACGAGGCTGCAAAGCTGTATAACAACAAAAGATACAGTAGCACGCTTGGGTGGAGACGAATTTACATTAATTTTAGAGGGTGTAAGTAGCCCTGATGAAGCATCAAAAATTGCCGAAGCTGTAAAAAGTAGTTTAATGCAGAGTATTAATATAAAAAAAGAAACAGTCTATGTTACCGCAAGCATAGGTTTAACGTTTTTCCCTGTTGATGGTTTAACAGTAGAAGAGCTTGTTAGACGTGCTGATCAAGCGATGTATTTATCTAAAAATAAAGGGCGGAATCGCTATGAGTTTTTCTCCTATGCTATAGAAGAAAAAGCCACAGAAAAGCGTCGCCTGATAGAAGAGATACGCACTGCAATTGTAAAAAACCAATTTGAATTATATTACCAACCTATATTTTCAATTGATGGGAAATCAGTACCAAAAGCTGAAGCCCTTATTCGTTGGAACCACCCTGAACGAGGCCTAATAGGGCCCAATGAATTTATACCTGTTGCTGAAAAAAACGGATTGATAAACGATATCGGCCAATGGGTAAAGTCTCAAGCAATTCAAGATACCGTCCTATTCAATGTTTTAAGTGAAAAGACAATTCAAGTCAGTGTAAATACATCACCTCTTGAAATTGACCGCACTGGTTGCTGGGTGGATGAATGGATTGTTGCAAGTAAAAAGTACCAACTACCCGCCAACACTATTTTAATTGAAGTCACTGAAAATACCTTAATGGATCCAGATTCGTCAATACAGCGACAATTAAAACGCTTAAGCACTATTAATATAGACATAGCGATTGACGACTTTGGTGTTGGTTATTCTTCTTTGGCGTATTTACAGCGCTTAGATATAGATATTTTAAAAATAGATCGCTCATTTATAAGCGATATTGAATCAAACGATAATAGTATTGCTCTCGTGAAGGCTATTATAACTATGGCTCACAACCTAGATGTAATGGTGGTAGCGGAAGGTGTTGAAACACAAAAACAGTATGACCTATTAAAGCTGCTTGCTTGCGATTATATTCAAGGCTACATTTTTTCAAAGGCAATTACTAAACAAGAGTTTATGAAAAAGTATATAATACCAATCCGCAATAATACTTAATCATTTTGCGGGGCTAAATGTGTCGCTACCTGTGTTAAAAAATTCTCATTAAGAACAACTAAATAGCAAATTTTTTGCCTAGCTATCAACACGTTTTTCCATCCTCAAAATAGATCACTTAATTAAGCGAATTGGTATAAAACAAAAAGAAGTGATCTGATTTATGTCCATCTTGCTGGATTTTAGCAATTCAACACAGAACACGTCTTTACTCTTGCGTTAAAATTTCATGTATTTAAAGCTTAATCCCAAGCTATAACCAGCGAGGGACTAGTTGCTTGTACTCTTTATATTGTATTGAAAAGCGATGAGCTAAATGAGCTTCTTCAACTAACGTCTGTCTATATATAGCTATAAAACCAATAACCAAACAGGTCAAACTAAATATACTAGGTAAGGCTAAAAAGAAACCCACCTGTGCAGCTACAACACCTAAATACATCGGATTCCTAGAGTATTCATATAGTCCTGATGTTTTAAGCTCATGTGGTCCCTTAGGATCAATTCCTGAACGCCAAAGTGCCGCCATATGAAAATGTACAAACATCGTCAAAATAAAACCTGCACTCAATAAAATATCGCCAAATAATACACCTGGCCAGCCATTGAGAATTGGGAATAACCCAAGGTAGCTATCTAACTCAGGTACAAACACTCTAATTACACATATAAACCAAATAGCAGCTCTGAAAAACTTAAAAACCATATGGTTCCACCAACTAGTACAAAACTTATCTCCGGGATAAATAACGCCTGATGGTGTGTCTCTATTTTTATAAATAATTCTAAATGTATAAAACCCCGCAACAAAAGTATAAAAAATAGCTAAGTAAATACGTGTAAATTCAACTAGCGAAGTAGAGTCATCTAAAAATGTTTCATAGGGCATCTAGTTACAGCTCACAATCATTATTGGTAGTAATTTTAAAACAACTAACTCAATAAATTTTAGTTATAAGGTCATGAAATTATATTAGTATTCATTGCCTTCATAAACAAGTTAAGTCAGAGGTTTGTTAACGAGTAATCATTAACTAACACCATTAATTTAAAATAACTTCGACTTATTAGGATCTCATACTTTTTATATAATACCAATCTGCTTATATATTTGAATTGATATTATTCACTCATATTTTTACATTCTATATATGCAAAAAACGACTATTTCGGTTAGGACTTTCTTTAATTCGAAGCTTTGTACAGTGCAATAGTACCCTCAGCGTTAGGAAGTCACAGTGAAAAACTACACTCGCATCGGCGATGCCACTTTAACTCGTTAAATTAAGTAGATTATTCACTGAGAGACGCTTCGCTCTAGAGGAATACCTGAATCACTTTTCTAAAAATGTAAAAAGCCCAGCTCGTTAGGTTCGGGAGCTCTACAACTTAATGCTTGTGTGATGTCATGATACCTTCAGCGGTGGAGAGTCATAGTGAAAATGCTGCGCACTCATCGTAGAGCGTAGGTTTTTATAATTTTAGCAACAGGAGTCGCTATGCTCGCCCGACCTACGTGATAGGTGTTGCTGTGAGAGTGTATTAATTGCGCGTATTTTACTTTTCTGCAGACGTAAAAAAGCCCGAATCGTTAGATCCGGGCTCGCTACAATGTGAAGTCGGTGCGCTACGCAGTAGAATGTCATAGTGCCCACAGCAGTAGAAAGTCACGTAGCAAATGCTACTGTATTGGCCGACTGAGATATTAAGGGATTTTGCTGTAATTTTAACGTTGGGAGTCGCTATGCTCGCCCGCCCTACGTGATGCGTGTTGATGTAGTGTGTATTAATTGCGCGCATTTCACTTTTCTGCAGACGTAAAAAAGCCCGAATCGTTAGATTCGGGCTTTCTACAATTTGAAGCCTGGTAATGTCCTACTTTCACATAGCAAATGCTACACTATCATCGGCGCTGTTTCGTTTCACTACTGAGTTCGGCATGGAGTCAGGTGGGTCCAAAACGCTATTGTCACCAAGCAAATTTGGGCGTTAATCCGTATCGCTACGCACTAACTGAATTTGGAAAATATCTGATAATATTTTTTAAGTCTTTCTAAGTAATATCTACTTTAGTTATATTAACTTCTTCGCTTGTTTCACTATCACATAAAACGCGTTTGGCGTTGTATGGTTAAGCCTCACGGGTAATTAGTACAAGTTAGCTTAATGGCTCACACCACTTCCACATCTTGCCTATCAACGTTGTAGTCTTCAACGGCCCTTCAGAGACTT
>NZ_JASDCE010000025.1:0-17522 GCF_030408075.1 Pseudoalteromonas sp. APC 3358 | reverse complement strand
ATAAATGGTCTAATCCCATTTAATTACATCTGTGCTTGCCTTGATGAACTGTGCCAGCCTGAGCCCGATATCGACAGCTTGTTACCCTGGAATTTTAAAACATAGGTGTAGTTCGCTAGACGCTCACCTAAAACCTGTCTAAAGTTTACTTTTTTAATAAATATAGAAAAAATAAACGTCGCAAGTGCCAATCCCACAGAATCAGTAGAGGCTAGCCAGCCAATTTGCTGCTCTGTCAAAGATAAATTAATACCTACAACTTCTAGGTAGACAGGTAAAAAGAGCAAAACAAGGTAGCCTATGGGCGCAGTTGCTAATCCACTTAATCCCAAGCGTAAATCTGAATGTTTCTCTGATGAGTTTTTATTATTCATTTTTATCTCTCCGGTGGCATCAGTCATTTCAATTATGCCAATCCGTTTAAGTATGGGTCTATTTAACAATAAATATCTCTACAACTAAGATCTATTGTTTATACCTAGTTGTTGAGATACTATTTTTGACTTAGATATAAGCCATTTATTTGCTAAATTATGTAATGATTTATGTTATTTTTTATGTGTAATATCTTTATTAAGATATGGAGATACATTGAGCTATTTATTGACTCTCAGTAAATAAAACATTGAAATTAAATACATTAATCCAAATTGATAATACCCTATTTAATTGCCAATTATTTAGCAACTTACAACGATTAACAGTAAACACGTTCATAAAATATAGGTAATAGCACCTGCAGGAGGTGCGCCATAAATAGAAACAACACTTATAATGAATGCGTTTATCTATAACCCTTCCTGCATGGCTAATTAAATTTAAAATACGAGCTAGCTTACGCCGTGTTGATAAAGAACTTGGGCTTGTTCGTGTGTAATGTAACCGTTTTTAATATCAGCAAGGACTTTCTCTTTAGGGCGTTTTACAGGATTTCCCCAGCCACCACCATTGCCTGTCACTAACCTAATTAAATCACCTTTATTTAAAGGATATCGGCTTGTTCTGCTAAAGCGTGCTTTTTCATTTCCTTCACTATCAAAAACTTGAACATAGTTACATGAGCCCTCTTTACCTTCGTCAATTCCCCAAGGAGCCGTTATACCTCGACCAAAAAAGCTAGAAATGTCAGTCCCATCAGATAAAATTCGATAATCGAGTACAACACCATTACCCCCTCTAAACTCACCTGCTCCCGCAGTCTCACTATTAAATGTATATTGCTCTACCAATACACCATAACGAGCTTCTGTTATTTCGATGGGTATATTGCTTGTTTCGCCATTACCAACACAAAATTGACCTGACTCACCATCTTTACCAACAGCCGCGCCCCAGCCGCCAACTAACGGTTCAACCAATAAATAAGGTTCGCCAGTGTCTGGCATTTTTCCTGATAAATTCATAGTGCATACAGAGCCAAATTGCCCCGCAGTAACAACACCCGGAAGTACATCAGCCAACGCTTTGCGAATAACATCTGAAGCACACACCATAGCTTCAAAATATGAAGACACGGGTGCAGGACGCTTAGCTGTTAATAAAGTACCTTCAGGACAAATAACTTCTAATCGTCTAAAACAGCCGTCGGTAGCAGGTGCATCGGGCTGAACAATCCCCATAAATACCTCCCTTGCAGCTGAGATTAATACTCCCATAGTACAATTTATTGGCCCTGGGGCTTGATCAGATGAACCCGTAAAGTCGAGGATAAATGACTCATCGGTAATGGTTACTTTTACCTTGACCAAAAATGGACCATTGCCCATTCCGTCTTCATCAATAACATCTTGTGCTTCAAAAGTACCTTTTGGTAACGTTTTAAACTTCTCTAGCACCATTAAATCACCATGTTCTAGTAACTTATCAATGGCGGTTAAAGTAACGTATTTACTATACTTACCCATAACAGATAAAAAGCGTTGCTCCCCAACTTTTAATGACGCTGCACATGCTTGTAAATCACCTAATGTCATTTCAGGCAAGCGTACATTAACTTCTATTAAATCAAGTAAAGCTTGGTTAGGTATCCCTTTTTCAAATACTTTAATACCCGGAAACTGGAGCCCTTCTTGGTATATTTCTGTCGCATCAGCACTGTAACTTCCCGGATCTTTACCACCAATTTCTGTCCAATGTGCTTTATTAGCAGTCCATGCAACTAGCTCATTTTCGAAAAATATTGGACGGATCATACATACATCAGATAAATGAGTGCCGCCGCCTGCATACGGATCATTTAATATAAATACATCATCAGGATAAATATTATCATTATCAAACTTTGCAATAATATTTTTTACACCCGCATCTAAAGTGCCTATAAATCCAGGAATACCATTACCTTGAGAAATAAGACGCCCTTTAGCATCTGTTACACCAATACCGTAATCAAGTGACTCATATATAATTGGACTTTTACTACTGCGCTTTAACGCTAAAAACATTTCTTCGCCAATGGCAACCAAGGCATTTTTTATAATTTCTATTGTAAATATATCAACTTTTTTATTCATAATTTTGTACCAATTTAGTTAATTTATAAAAACGACTAATTAATCTCGTAAATAAATATGCAATCCACCAAAGTCATCTACCTCAACTCGGTTATCTGGTAACACAACCGTTGTTGTGGTGCTCTCTTCTATGATTGCAGGGCCTTTGAACTTCATTCCAGGCATTAATTTTTCACGGTCAAAAATAGAAGTGGTTAACCTCGTTTTATTATCAAAATCAACCCATCGAGTACCAATTAAGGCATCATCAGCACTCGCTGTTTTACTTTTCGGTAACTTCTCAAGTTCTGCTTTATCTAAAATACCAAAAGCAACTAAGTGAATATTTACAACTTCAATTTTTGAATCATTTAATCTAAATGTGTATTCTTGCTCATGTGTTTGATGAAATCTCTCTGATAGCGCTTCAATAAAATCGTGTTCATCAAGCTCAGTATCAGGCACATGAATTTTAACGGTGTGTTCTTGTCCGCTATAACGCGCATCAACATATAACTCATGTTTAACTTTATCTTGCGACATTCCATCATTTTTATAATCTAAATTAGCTTTTGAAATAACGCCATCAAACGCACTAATAACCTCCGCTTTACTTTGCTCACTTAAGCTAAATCGGTGAGTTTGAATGTAGTCTCTGCGTAAATCGATCATCAGCATTCCCCATGCAGAAAACACACCCGCAAATGGAGGAATAATAACTTTACGAGCATTAAGTTCACGACCTAAAGCAGTAGCATGTAAAGCGCCACCGCCACCAAAAGCCATTAAAGAAAAGTCACGTGGGTCATAACCACGATTAACTGAGATTAACTTAAGGGCATTTACCATATTAGAATTGGCAATATCTAAAACGCCATGTGCAACATCCATCGCTTCAACATTAAGCTTATTAGCTAAGGTAAGAAAAGATGCTTCTACAGCACTCAAATCGGGGTGTATTTCACCACCAGCAAAATTCTCGCTGTTAATACGGCCTGTAATTAAGTTAGCGTCTGTTGTTGTTGGCGCAGTACCACCGCGTCCGTAGGCAACAGGGCCCGGTGTAGAACCCGCACTTTGAGGGCCAACATGTAAGCTATTAGCGGCATCAATCCACGCAATGCTTCCGCCACCATTCCCTATTTCAACAATATCTATTACAGGTGTTTTTATTGGATAACCTGCTTTTTTAGCGGTTTTTTCTAAAACGTATTCAGTTGTTATACGTGTTTTACCATTATGGATTAGCGAACATTTAGCTGTTGTTCCACCAATATCTAACGCCATTATATTACCGTCGCCTATTACAGCACCATAAGCTGCAGCACCTAAAATACCGCCCACAGGCCCCGACTCAACCAACGTAATAGGGTTATCTCGTGCCGATTGTAAAGTAGCAATACCACCATTAGATTGCATAATAAAAGGATCGTTTTTTAATCCGTAAGTACGTAACTTACTTTTCAATTTATCTAAATACTGTTGAGCTGGCGGTAATACATAAGCTGATAAAACAGTGGTACTTGTTCTTTCATATTCACGCCACTCAGCTGAAATCTCATGAGATGCAATAACATTAACTTCAGGCCATAGCGATTTCAAAGCCGCTATCGTTTTAATCTCATGCTCTGGATTTAAGTAAGCATGTAAAAAACAAATACCGATTGCTTGTACATCTTGAGATTTAAAATAATCGACCAAAGACTGTAAGTTACTTAAGTCAACTGGTGTAATTACATTGCCTTTATAATCAAGGCGTTCTTTTATTTCTAATCTTAAATGGCGCTCAACAAACGGGTTTGGTTTTTTATAGGTATTATTAAAAATATCAGGTGTATTCCCGCGTGCAATTTCTAGCACATCACGAAAACCTTTTGTCGTTATCAAGCCTGTTTTTACACCTTTACGCTCAGTAATCGCATTAATTACTACAGTAGAACCATGAGCAAAAAAATCAACATCGGATAAGTTTATGTCAGCTTTAATTGCTGAATTAACAACGCCTTGTTCAAAATTTGGTGGCGTAGTATCGCTTTTGACAGCTTTAACATTACCTTTATCAATATAAACAAGGTCAGTGAACGTACCACCAACATCTGTAGCGACTCTAACTGTCATAACTTGCACCTTACTAACGTAGTTACCTTATATGCGGTAACAATTAACTTGATTTGCTTAGCCGCATTTTGTGCTCAACTAAACTTATAAATAAAAATTATTATTGATGACTAAATTCACCATCAACGATGGCTATTAACTTGCATTAATAGCCATATTATTTTTAGAAGTTGTACCTAACTTGTACACCAACTTGTCTTGGTTGATTACGCATTCTTATTAATGGATTGAATAGAAAAACTGTTTCTGGGGATGCTTCATCGGTTAAATTAGAAACAAATATTGAGGTAGACCATTGCTCATTTTCTAAAGTGAAATTGGCATTTAAAAATGTATGTGTATCCGTTTCACCCGTATCTTCATTAAAGATATCAAACGAACGAGGTCCTAATGTATTAAACGAAAGACGTGCTTTAAACTCATAATCAGCAAACGCTTGTTGCGAATAGTCAACAGAGCCATTTAAATTAAAGTCAGAAACATAAGGCATAGTACCGCCCTCTGTTGCGGCTAAATCTCTGCCCGATAAAATATCAACACCTTGATTTTTAGTAATTTCATTATCAATTAAACCAAGTCCAAAATTAACCGTTAAATAATCAGTTAAAGTGGCTGACATCTCTAATTCAAAACCATCTATCGCTACTTCATCAATATTTAAGTTTTCTAAAGTGAAAGTTGTCGGGTTTAAGCGTGTAAATTGTGCATCTTGTTGATCAATATGAAACAAAGACATATTCACCCAAACTTTTCCATCAAGCCAAGTTGTTTTTAAACCTAGCTCAACGGTGTCTGATATTTCTTGATCGTATTTACGTATTACACTTGGGGCGTATTCATTAAAGCCACCCGATCTAAAACCTTTTGAATAAGTGCTGTATAGCAGATGGTCATCACTAATTTGCCAAGCAATAGAGGCTTTAGGTTGTAACTCACTAAATGTCTCGTTTACCTTAGAGGCTGATGGGTCACGTTTATCAAATGCATCTCGCTCTTCTGAGTCATAGCGCAGGGCAACTGTTAGCTCAATGTCTTCTACCACATCGTAATTTGCTTGCCCAAACAAAGCATAGGCAGTACTTTCTTGAACTGTTTTTTCACCGGTGATAACTAAACTAGGATCATTCGCAATATCAGCTTTTACATCTTGATAGGTAACTCTTTGTGTTGGTGTAAAGTCTAATACTTGATCGTAAGATACATTTCTGTCTTTTGATTCATAATATGCACCAATCGACCAACGAAGAGCGTTATCACTTGGCGAAGTAAATCGGGTCTCAAAGCTACTAGAGTCTTCTTCTATTGGGTTAATTTGGGTATTAGGGAAGTAAAAATTGTCGTCGCTTGGAGCCTGATGAGTAAAATCTCCATCAGAAAAAAACATAATGTCTGAATCATTAGCAGACGCAATAAACGTTAAATCGCCATAATCTGTTTCATGATCAAGTTTTACTGAAACTGACCATAATGTTGACTCATCACGCCCTACAGCATTTGCCTCTGGTTGTAATGAAAAGTCCTCTAACTGGTCACTGGTAATAAATCCCATATAGTTACTACCCTGCGTTTTTTCAGCGTAGTTACCATGAAAAGTTAACTTGGTATAATCACTTAAATAAAATTCAAGCATTCCTTGAAAGCCAAATGCATCATCAACATAATCTACTTTTTCATTTAAAAAAGAGTTTTCAATTAGGCCATCGGTATCTTGATAGTTAGCAGACAACCTAAAGTAAGCTTTGTCTTGAACAATTGGGCCACTGAGCGCAACGTTTAGCTTTTTATCGTTTCCTTGCGCAACTGATGCTTGAACGCTTCCTTCAAATTCATCTGTTGCTTGCTTTGTAACAATATTAATCGCCCCACCAATCGCATTTTTTCCATACAAGGCACCTTGTGGCCCTCTAAGCACCTCAATACGTTCGATATCGTGTAAGCCCTGATTAATAAACTCTAGATTAGGCACAGTTATACCATCTACAACATAAGCAATAGGCGCTTCCCCTACCTGTGGGGTAATTAACCCTCTAACAGTTACAAAATTTAGTCCTGATCTAAAATTTGTTGATACATTTAAATTTGGCGTTAATGATGAAAAATCTTTTATGGTAGAGATACGAGCGGCTTTAATGTCGTCACCAGTGAATACTGTGACCGAGTCTGGTATTTGTTGTAATGTCTCGGTACGCCCTCTGGATGTAACAACAATTTTTTCAATTTTGTCTACTTTATTACTGCCTTCGGTATCCAACTCATTTGCGTATAACGGTGTGCTTCCTGAAGTTGCTATAATTACTGCTAGCGCTACTTTTTTAGGACAAAAACGATTACTTATTGTCATATCACTCCCCTTTAGACCTTTTGGTTTACAAAGTTATTATGTTTTTTATAAGTGCTTAATATTTTTAACACTTTTAATAGTACGCATTGGTCGGAAAATCTTTGATTCTAAAAATGCAATAAAACGCAATTTATTTTGTATTCACAATCTAAAACAGAACTTCTAGCAAAAAAGCATTCGAACTCACTTTATTTAGTTAAATAATGGCATATTTTATGAGCTGCTTTTCGCCATACATTAAATTGTCATGCTAAAAGTAATGGGATCTCAGGCGATTTATCTTTTAAGGTTGAATAGATGGTTGTGTTGGTGGGCAGAGGCTATGTTACGAAATGTAGATAAAGCCGTTTCTATGAATGTTTAGGGAGGTTAAGAGTAGCTTAATGCCTATTATCAAATTTAAAATAATAGGCATTTATATATTATGAGCTTATGTAATCACAAGGCTGTCGTCTCTTTTAATAACCAGGCGTTACTACGTGTGTCTATAAGAGGAGATATAAGTCGATATACCATTTCGTGGTATGTATCTAACCACTCTATTTCACATTTTGTAAGTTCTGCTTTATCTATTAACCTTCTGTCAAAAGGAACATGAGTTAACACTTCAAAACACAGCATATTTATATCTGACCCGTTGATATTAAGGCTTTCTTTTACAACATATAAGTTTTCGTGGCGTATACCAAACTCATCCTGACGATAGTAACCTGGCTCAATAGATACAACCATCCCAGGTAAAAGTGCAACGTTAGAATTTGCCTTTGCAATGCGTTGCGGCCCTTCATGTACATTAAGGTAATGCCCTACACCATGTCCTGTGCCATGTTCGTAATCATACCCTTTTTGCCATAAGTGTTGCCGCGCAAAAGCGTCTAATTGCTGTCCTGTTGTTCCAAAAGGAAATCGGATAGTCGCCAACGAAATATGACCTTTTAAGACTAAAGTAGCCATTTTTATTTGCTCTTTAGTCGCCTTACCTATAGCCACTGTACGTGTAACATCTGTAGTTCCATCAAGATAATGCGCGCCCGAATCAACAAGATAGATAGTATTATTTGTCATTAGTTTAGCGGTCGTATCTTTATGATTATAATGACACATAGCCCCATTACTCCCAACAGCTGACACAGTATCAAAGCTAGGTTCTTGGTATAACTCATCTACAGTTCTAAATGTTTCAAGCTTATCGGCAAGTTGGGCTTCGTCGTAAAAAGTCTGTTCGCGTACTTGCAAATCTAACCACGACAAAAAGTTAATAAGTGCTGCACCATCACGAATGTGACATGCTTTCATTCCTGTGATCTCAATCGGATTTTTTTGTGCTTTTAGTAATCCTATAGGATCGCTGCTTTGAATAACGTTTACATCTGGCTTTTGTAGTAATCTCGCCATGTGCGCATTAATGACTTTTGGGTCAATTTGAGTTACACAATTTGAAATAGATAATAAGTATTCATCTAACTGCGTAATACATTTAAAACTTACATTATGCTTAAAAGAAGATTTAAGTTTTTTATCCAGTGTAGTTAAATCTAAAAAACAAATAACCTCTGCATTTTGATCAATAATTGATGTTGAATAAAAAACGGGTAAACAAGAAATATCACTTCCTCGTAAAT
Source organism: Pseudoalteromonas sp. APC 3358 (assembly GCF_030408075.1). NCBI lineage: Bacteria > Pseudomonadati > Pseudomonadota > Gammaproteobacteria > Alteromonadales > Pseudoalteromonadaceae > Pseudoalteromonas > Pseudoalteromonas sp. APC 3358. The sequence goes on along the minus strand of NZ_JASDCE010000025.1, from coordinate 8,949 downwards.
TGAGTAACCAACACGTTGACTCAAGATTGGTAATGATTAACCTATCTACACCCGCCTTACTTAAAATGCCTGCAACTTCTTTGCACTTAGTAATGCTTGATTTACCACAGTACTTTTCATCTATTAATTTTACGTTGGTGCTTATTTTAGTCGGTCTATTTGTCCAGCATAAATCTATTAAATTATTTTTAAGCGGAAGCGATTTTCTACCTTCTATAGCAACTTTACTTATAAATTTCGAAAACCAGTCAAATGAATGCAAAGAAGGGTCGATTCCAATTTTTGCTGAGGGAGGTAGTAACGAATCAATCCAACTGTTGCTCTCAAATACAGCCATACTTTCAAATGAAAATAGCTCCCCGTCAACTTGCCTAGTCACTTGAACGCTGTATCTACCATCAACAAAAAAAATGACATCATCTTTTAAAACGACAGCAACTCCTGCGGTACCTGTGAAACCACTGATCCATTTTAAACGATTATTACAATCAGAAACTTCTTCTAAAAGATATTCATCTTCATGAGGAACCACAAATGCATCCAAATCCAATTTCGCCATTTCATTTCTAACGGCTTGTATTCGATAGTTATATTGACTCTTCATTTCAATCTCGTATTAAAGTAAATCCTAAACTTTATAACAACTTGAGAATTGATAAGTTTTTATTACCATGCACTTTCCGTAGAAAGTTTTGTTGTTCAATTTTTAAAATAGTTCATTCAACTTACAGAATAAAGCTGATAATAAGCTATAAACTTTAGTAATTAAGCTCAATATCACCGCTAATGTACTGTTATAGCTATAAAAAAGCCCTTTGAATATTCCTCATGTTCAACATGAATAAAGTGCACACCAAAACAAAGGAAGTCTAAACGGCTAAACATCCATCCTTTATTTTTACCGATTTATGTCTTTTTCTCGCCAATTGCTACGTAATCGAATCTAACAATAGTGATTAATGAATATGACTCATGTTTTATGTGAAATTAAACCGTTTTTCTTCATATACCAATCAACGTATAAATTACTCATCCCTTAGCGCTAAACACTATTTAACAACTTAAAGCCGCTGAATACCTAAACCAGCTAAGCCAGCTAAGTAAGTTGCAAGGCTAATAAAGCGCAGAGCATTAATCAGGTTTAAATTATAAAATTGGATATAAACACGATGAAAAAAGATTTTACATTTAATATTAAGAGCGTTTCACTCGATGAAAATTATCATCCATCAACTAATACGCGTATCACAACCAACTTTGCTAATTTAGCCAGAGGTGAATACCGCAAAGCAAACTTGCGTAACGCCTTAAACATGATTAACAACCGTTTTAATGCCCTAGCCCACTGGGATAACACCAAAGGTGAGCGTTATGCTGTTGAGCTTGAAATTGTCTCTGTTGAGATAGGTATTGAAGATGGCGGCGAAAGCTTCCCATCAATCGAAATATTAAAAACAAATATTGTTGACCATAAAACTAATAAGCGCATTGAAGGCATTGTAGGAAACAACTTTTCATCGTATGTGCGCGACTACGACTTTAGCGTACTCCTACAAGAGCACAATAAAGGCAAGCCTCAATTTAGTATTCCTGATGACTTTGGGGTTTTACATGGCAAGCTATTTCAGTCATTCGTAAATTCGGATACATACAAACAAAACTTTAAAAAACCACCGGTTATATGCCTAAGTGTGTCAGATAACAAAACCTACAACCGCACCGAAAACCAACATCCGGTACTTGGCGTAGAATACGAACCAAATGAATCGTCTTTAACTGAGCAATACTTCAAAAAAATGGGCTTGCAGGTACGTTACTTTATGCCGCCAAATAGTGCAGCGCCTTTGGCATTATTTTTCTTTGGTGATTTACTTAATGATTACAGCAATCTTGAGCTTATAAGCACCATTAGTACGATGGAAACGTTTCAAAAAATCTACAGACCAGAGATTTATAATGCCAATGCAACAGCGGGTAAATCATATAAACCAAACTTAAAAAACTTGGATCACTCACTAACGCAAATTGTGTATGACCGAGAAGAGCGCGGCAAGTTAGCAAATGAACAAGGCAAATTTGCACAAGAGCATTTTATCAAGCCGTACCAAACAGTTCTTGAGCAATTCTCTACTCGCTATCTGTCATAACAACTAATAGTAACAAGCAGTAATAACGCGCTTAACGATACGTTTAATAATTAACTAAAATATACGGCATTATTTATTATGAAAAAATTACTACCTACATCTACCGCTGGCAGTTTACCTAAGCCTTTATGGCTTGCAGAGCCAGAAACACTTTGGTCACCTTGGAAATTACAAGGTGATGAATTAACCCAAGGAAAACACGACGCCCTACGCTTGTCATTATTCGACCAGCAACAAGCAGGTATTGATATTGTTAGCGATGGAGAGCAAACAAGGCAGCATTTTGTAACTACATTTATAGAGCACCTAAACGGTGTTGACTTTGAAAAACGTAAAACAGTAAAAATTCGTGACCGATACGACGCAAGCGTACCTACAGTTGTGGGCCCTGTTAGCCGTCAAAAGTCTGTGTTTGTTGAAGACGCTAAATTTTTACGCAAGCAAACCAAGCAACCAATAAAATGGGCATTGCCAGGCCCTATGACAATGATTGACACGCTTTACGACGATCATTATAAAAGCCGCGAAAAACTAGCGTGGGAATTTGCCATCATTCTTAATCAAGAAGCAAAAGAATTAGAAGCCGCAGGCGTTGATATCATCCAATTTGATGAGCCCGCGTTTAACGTATTTTTTGATGAAGTGAACGACTGGGGAATTGCCTGTTTAGAGCGCGCAATTGAAGGGCTTAAATGCGAAACCGCAGTTCATATTTGCTATGGCTACGGCATTAAAGCCAATACAGATTGGAAAAAAACACTAGGAAGCGAATGGCGACAGTACGAAGAAGCATTCCCTAAGCTTCAGCAATCTAATATCGATATTATCTCACTAGAGTGCCATAACTCGCATGTACCAATGGATTTACTAGAACTCATTCGCGGTAAAAAAGTAATGGTAGGCGCAATTGATGTAGCAAATCATACTATCGAAACGCCAGAGGAAGTAGCTAATACGCTACGTAAAGCACTGCAATTTGTAGATGCCGACAAGCTCTACCCGTGTACCAACTGCGGCATGGCTCCACTACCTCACCATATAGCCAGAGGTAAACTAAATGCCTTGAGCGCTGGGGCTGAAATTATAAGAAAAGAATTATTAGAAAAGAACTAGAAAAGTAGCTTTAAAATACAAATTGTAAACAATAACTACTGTCGCACCATGCCATAGTAAAATCCATAAACATGGTGCGTTAGCTAAAACCGACTAAAGAACAAAGTTTAGGTTAGTTATTTAATTTTTTTTATTAAAAAGCTCTAACCTATTTTTTGAAAAATCGATAACTGCTTGGTATTGAATAAAAAAGGGAGAGCCTAACAAGCCATGTACTCCCTTTTCACCACCCGCCACCTGTACATGGTCAAGATTAAGTGACACAAAGGCAGGACTTTCAAACAAGGCACTACCAAACTCAATTGAATCAACTTCTATATCTCCCATAGCGTGATCCGAAGTGCCCAAGCCTGCTGCATTCTCAACATTGAGTGTCTCTTCAATGCCTAATTCACTTAGGCATCCCCGGTCTAAAACAGATGTCCCAGCGCCAGTATCTAAAATAAAACGTAACAATTTACCGTTAATTTTAGCTTCAACAATTTGGTGGCCTGTTTCTGATATTTCAAACTCAATTACAGTTTTGCCTTCAGATAAATTCATATACGTTCCTTGTTATAAAGTTTTTAAAATCTTACTTACTATTTTCAGCTTCCCACAATTAATAGACAAATTTTACTAGTCGCCCACCTCAGCGCGTTTTGTTAGGTAACGTTTATCACCTGAGGCTCAATATTTGTTAAAACATGAATGATTTCATTTGTAGTCATTACTGAATAATGAAACAGCTTATTGTTGTTTAAACTGAAAGTATTCGTTTTAGTTTGAGCATACTCCAATAAGCTTGAATCAGAATACACGCCGATTACGCCCGAATCACGGTTTTGATGATAGTCATGAAAATGGCTACTTTCATCATAAGCTTCAAATAAAACGGTATTTGTAAACACAACCATAAACCTTACGGGATCATCGCCTTTTATATAAGTTTTAAGGTTCAGTGTTAGTAACCCATCAACATACGATAATTTGTCTAAGCTCCAGTCTTGGTAATTATTTGTGACTTCATCGATGGCAGTATTCATTTAATTACCTAACGAGCCTGTAGATTAACTCGTTTCTATTTGTTTTTATTGATAAACAAACCATAGCTGAGTTCCTATTTTGGTTCAATTGATTACTGTATTTTTACGCAGAATATAAAGAAGTGTTTGCTGTTGGTTTTAATTGGCGTTTTGAAAAGGATTACTGGTGTTTATGTGCAAAATTTAGGATGAGTGCCTTTGTTATTTCCTCTAAGAAAAGAACTAGATAAGTAAAGTCGGGTCTAAATCTACATACACCCTACGATGAATCAACTTACCTAACGACATTGAAAAGTAAGGGATCACCGCTGTTAAAATTTGCGGTGGAAAGAGAACTTTAGCGCTTGCTGCCCACCTCAGGACGTTTTGTTATATGTACATTAATTCAAGTCTATTTCAGGGTGTTCTTTAATCCCGTACATTTTTTCCATTATTTTTAAGTAAAAATCTAAAGAGGGCATATTCATTTCTTCACGCCGTTTATCTACATTAGTTTCATCTTCTATAGGGCTAAACACAACTTTACCTTCACTCACATCAGCTTGAGTACCATAGATTTGTTTCTTTCCTTGTGCAATAAGAGCTCTATCAGTTAAAAGAGCAACTTGTTGTCCGCTAACACCTTCGCCATTCAAATATGATTGCTTTAAATAAGGAAGCATTTTTACTTTAAATGCAACATCAGGTGAATGCTGGATGACTAAAAATGCTGCTCCAACTCCTTTAACTCCGACTAAATCCCTTGTTACCCAATGATGCTTTTTAATGATAGCTTTAAGTTTTCCTGTATTACTTTCATCTATTTTCATCATTTGTTCTAGGAGTGCTTTAGGCGGGTTTTGCCACCCAGCTTTTCCTATTTTGTTTCGAATATGTTGATCTTCAATTTCCATTTCAATTAGTTCTTTTTGCAGAGGAAGGTTAATTTCGGCAAAAGAATAAAAAGGTATTATCAACACTAAAAATAATAGGTAACGCATCAACTGAACTCTCCTTGTACATATAACGAGCCTGTAGATTAACTCGTTTTTTATTTATTTTTATTGATAAACAAACCATAGCTGAATTTGCAATTAATAGCTAAACTTTACTAGTCGTCCACCTCAGGGCGTGTTGTTATACGTACTTACAGCGGAGACCACTTTTTATATTTGTGTTTTTGAGCTAATCCAACTGCGTTAGTTATTTCGTCCCGTTTTGAGGCTGAACAAAAATGTAGATACTCCTCAACCTTTTTTCCTGACCAACCTGGAGCGGCTGCTAATACCCAAAAATTAATTCCATCATTTTTGCCTTGAGCTGCCACATGATCAATTATTCTTTCTATATCTATTTCCGCTGGCACCATTTTAAGCATTGCCATTGCGCGAAGTGCTCCATCAGTGACCATAAAGTTACCAGATTCGATCGCTTTAAATATTGATATAACATCCTGTTCATTTTGCATTGATAATCTTTGGATTGCATCGCCGATAGCAAGATAAACCATTGTTGCTTCTAAGGTTTGATGTGCCATTGATTTAAGGAAATCTAGTGCAGGTTTGTAGCCACATTCACCGATAGCCATAACCATTTGATACTGAGTCTCCCAAGTACGTGAATCTTTTAGCTCTTCTTTCAAAGCACTTAATAAGAACGGGCCTGCATCGCCATTTTTAAGTTTACGTAATTTCTTAGCCGCAGATCGTCGTTTAGCTGACTTTTTATCTTTAAGCTGAGAAATCATTTCATCTAGCACAAAACTCTCCTGTACGTATAACTTTCCAATAACGGGCGCAGACATGTGGGGCATGATGGCGAAGCCGCGCGTGTATGCGTCCCAGCGAACGTAGAGAGTGTGTTGATTGGGTTGTTATATTGCATGTTTAAACAACCTAGCTATTAGTTCTTTTGAGTATCAAGCAGCCAGTTATCGTTGATATTGCGCAGCTAATTAAAAATGAAGCAAATGCGGCGAATAAATAAAAAGGATCAAGCGGCCCAAGGTTTAAATATGCTGCAAGGTGAAAAACTGACGCACTGAGTAACCCCGAAACAAAGACCGCTATAACGAATTTTTTAATAAATAAATGAGACACAAGCGAGCAAATCGTCGCAATTGTGGCAAGAACAGCAATACCGAATATTCCATCATTCATTAAATTACCTTTGCAATATAACGCTTAATATAACTGGAAAATACGAGCGTTTTACAGCGAGTAGTTTTCCAGTTGATGTTTTTGTTAACTGCCATGAGTACACTCTAACTTAAAGCCATGTTCTACTGACTTTATAAAACGAGGATAACCATTGTCAGTTTTATAACTTACAGAAACTCCACCATCAAAGAGAACTACCGAAAACACAGGATTTCTATAAATGTTTCCTTGAATTGGAGTATTCCAATCTGTATCCCAACCGTGATTATTACTCTTTAACCATCTCACAATATTTAAATAGTCCATATCGTCAGAGTTTATTACTGCACCACAATATTCAAACTCACTAGGGATAAAGCGCGTTTCAATTTCTAGATTTTTGAAAAAATAAAAATAACATGCAGCAATAATTAAGATAACAACAGCCACAAAGGCACTAAAAGTTTTCAACAGAGTCCCGTTTGGCAGTTAACGCCCCAATAAGCCGCTGAAAGGAGCGCAGCGTATTGAGGTCGGATTAATTGGTTTGTTATGTGCCTAAGTCAATCGGCAAATATATATCGGTTATCATTTCACTTTCTGATACTTCTGGGAAAAAACTAACCCTTTCAAAAAAAACAGGAAAGTCCCGAACTTCAAAATCAGAATCGAGAAGCCATTTGGAGTACAGAAAGTTTACCACCGCGCCAATAGAGTCATCGCTGCCAATATGCCTAACTACTGCACATCTCCAGCAGAGATTATTTTGCTCACGACTCCATAATCATTTGGCTCGACTTGGAAGTCAACAGAACAACAAAGATCAAACCTAAAATTTTCGGGGACTGTTACAGCAGGATCATCGTAAACCAAATTAAAGGTCTTGCTTTTATTTGGCGGAAGGTGGTTGATTTTTCTCCACTCAATGAATTTTTGTATTGTATTTCCTAACAGGTTTGGCGAACCTCGGTGCTCCATAACTGCAATTGATGTTTCAGGGAAATCAATCAGTTCCACTTTAAAATCAGGATTTTCATTCATAATTTTAGTCCTTAGCTTAATCACTGGTTCATATTTTGAACGCCAAGGAGTCCAATCAGGGGTTTTCCTAAATTCGAACGGACTTTTGTCAAAATGTTTTTTAAAAGCCCGAGAAAAAGCTTCATGACTTTCGTAACCATTCGCCAATGCAATATCAACAATCTTATCATCTACCCTATAGGCTAATTGGAAGGCTGCCTTTTTGAGTCGAAGTAATCTCACAAGCGATATTACGGGCATACCAAAGTGTGACGAAAATTGCCTATGAAAATGGTACTTCGATAAATATGCTAGCTGACAAAGCCTTTTAACATCAAGCTCCCCATCAAGGTTAGCATCAATATAATTGACTACATCTATAAACTGATCACGGTATTTGGTCATATAACTATTTCTCTCCTAAGCAACTCAATACTAGGAACTATTTAAATACGGATCTTGACCAAAGTTGCTGAGTTTGAAGGCACATAACGAGCCTGTAGATTAACTCGTTTTTAAATTTGTTTTTTATTGATAAACAAACCATAGCTGAGTTCCTATTTTGGTTCAATTGATTACTGTATTTTTACGCAGAATATAGAAGTGTTTGATATTGTTTTAATTGGCGTTTTGGAAGGGATTTCGGGTGTTTGAGTGGCTTTTATTTAGAGTAAGAGGGCTTACCCTTCTCAATGCATCGTGTTTTGCAGCTTTTCTATATTATGAGCAAGGCAATACAGTTGCCACACAATAAAGTAAAGGCATTCACTTTCGCTTGACCCCGTAAGGTCAGTTTATTCATGCCTTTGTTCACTGTAATATTCCGCTTTTTATTTAAAGGAAAGCCGGTTTAATACAGCCGAGTCGTTTGCCATTCTTTAATAAACAGCTATCGTAGCCCGATTGGGCTGTCTATTTTTACTTTCATTTTGTCTACATAGCTCAGCTTTTTGCGTGATTCATTATTTATAACAATGCACTCTTCATACTGTTTTTATTGGCTTTTTTCCTAATGATTAGGATGGGTGTCATCCTAATCATTAAATCGATCTTTTAGCAGCGCATCTTACTTCAGTAGTTATTCCAACTTGCCCATCTTTCTCTACGACAGCGCGACGAACAACTGATGGATATGACGAGTGCTTTTTCGGAGCGAAAGACCAAAGTGCTTTATTAGTATTATCATTAACAATAACCCAACCTTCTGATTCACTGATTTCGGCATCTGGGTCTGATTTCAGTGCTTCGAGCGCTTCTAAAACAGTGTTATATCCAAATACTTGCCCCTGTTTTCCTTTATAGCCCAACTTTGAGTCGGGTTCAGTTGCAAATGACAAACTCGAAAAACTTAATAGAATTAAAATTAATACTCGATACATACACAATCCTCCTTGAACATCTAACGCCCCAATATGCCGACGAAAAGAGCGCAGCGAGTTGAGGTCGGAATAATTGGTTTGTTAGTTTGCAATTGCCACCTTTACTACCCAAGATGATGCGTTATCTTGCTTTATTAAGCGAATATCA
>NZ_JASDCE010000024.1:0-18164 GCF_030408075.1 Pseudoalteromonas sp. APC 3358 | reverse complement strand
TGGCAAAACTCAGTCGTAAGGTGTAATTCTTTAATAAATTCAGACATAAAAATAGGCCACAACTTCTGTTGTAGCCTATTATGAGCCCTTTGAAAGATCGTTCAATTAGCTTAAACGATCTGCATTAACTAATGTGGGCTATTTTAATTTAAGACTATTTTAAGGTTAAGGTATTATTTAGCTCAAGAGTGAGTGTAAAAACACCATACCAATAGCAAGTGGACATACAAACTTGGTATACCAAGGCCATATTTTCCAAAACAATGTGTTATGGACCTCAGGATTACCTTCTTTAATTGCTTTAAGTAATGAGCCTCTGTACCAAATCCAGCCTACAAATATACAACACATCAGGCCAAGCAAAGGTTGAGCTACTTTTGTAGTTAAAGTAATCACTAAGCCAAATAAGCTGCTAAGGTTACACACAATTATAATGCTAACGATAGCAATTAAAGCTCCAATCAACCAGGTTGCCTGAACGCGTTTCATCCCAAAGCGTTCTACAGTGTATGATACTGGCGCCTCTAACATTGAAATAGATGACGTTAAAGCGGCAATACTCATTAACGCAAAAAATGAAAAGCCCACAAATAAGCCAACTTCGCCCATTCCATCAAATAAAGCAGGGAGTACCTGAAATACTAACGTATCTTCAGAGAGTAATTTACCTGTTGAGGCCGAGAATATTTCAACGCCTTGAGCTTGCGCTACATACATAGCCGGAATAATCAGTAAACCCGCTACAAAGGCTATAAATACATCAATAAGGGTTACATAGGCACCTAAAGAAACAAGATTTTCTTTTTTGCTAATGTACGAGCCGTAAATAATCATTACGCTAGTACCTAGCGATAAAGAGAAAAAAGCTTGTCCTAGTGCGCTAACTAATAGTTTTGCGTCAAAAATAGACGAAAAATCAGGAACTAAGTAAGCCTTTAAACCTTCCATTGCGCCATCTTGGGTCATTACATAAGCAATAAGTGCAAATAAAATCCCCAAAAGAGCGGGCATTAAACGTTTTGACCATTTTTCAATACCGTTCTCAACGCCTCTACTGATAATAGCGACAGTTAGTACGATAAAGACAAGAGTGAATATAATGTTTCGGGTAAGTGATTGCTCACTTAGCCATGTCGATGCTGTGTCGGCACCGACAAGAGTAGCTATGGGTTCAGCTGTAGCGCTGAGCATCCAACCAGCAACAATGGCGTAAAAACTTAATATAAAGCCAGCACATAAAATACCGCCAAAACCAACAATAAAGGCAAAGTGTTTTTGCCATGGCTTATTAGATATTTTTTGAAGTGATGAAACCGCGTTTGCTTGGCCATGACGACCAATCATCAGTTCAGCCATTAAAGCGGGGTAGGCTAAAAAGAACGCAAGCACTAAATATGCGACTAAAAATGCAGCACCGCCATTACTTGCTGTTTGTGTAGGGAATCCCCAAATATTGCCCAAACCAACGGCAGAACCCGCGGCGGCCATAATAAAACCAAAGCGAGAGCTGAACTCGCCTCTAACTGCGCTCATATTATTGTACTTCTCTATTGTGTGACGGCGGTGACAATCTACTGGAAATGTTAAAAAATAAAAAGTGCTTATTTGCTGATCTAGCACAATTTAATAAGTAAAGTGTGTGTTATAACCATCGATTTTAATTGTTGTTATCGAGTCGTTTAGAATAACGAGTTGATTTTGTTTAATAATTGTTAATTACAGTCTGTAACTATTGCTTTACGAATTATGATGTTGTGCAATAGTGAGAGTAAAACACGCACCACCTAGCTGGGTACTTTTACTTACTTTAACACTGCCATGATGCCAGTCGGCTACTTTTTCAACAATAGCTAGACCAAGGCCGTAACTTTTATCAGCTCTGTTACGGTGATCTTCTTCCCTAAAAAATGGGCTAAATACATTACTAAAATTTTCTCGAGCGATACCCGGGCCGTCATCTTCTACCGTTATTATAAGCTGTTGCTCGTGTAACTTTGCGCTCAGGTAAATATGTTGGCTTGCAAAATCACATGCGTTAGTTAATAAGTTAGTAATTGCGCGAGCAAGCCAGTGAAGATCTGCATTTATTATTTTATCTGTACTATTGAGCTGTACGTTAAGCATTTGCATTTCAAGTTTTGGTGCAAGTTGAACTAAAATATCTTCAAGGTAGGACTTAATGTTTGTTGATGAATAGGTCAGCTTATTAGCATTTTGCTCTAAAGTAGCAAAAGCTAAATAGCTACTAAGCATCGATTCCATATGGTCTAAGTCATTTTCCATACGGGTTAAATACTGTTTTACTTTTTGCTCATCATGGCTATCTAATGCCGCATCTAAACCAAATCGCAGGCACGCGATAGGGGTGCGTATATCATGAGATAAACTTGAGGCCATTAGCTTGTTTTCGGCGACAAGCTTCTCTATTTGGCTGGCCATGCGGTTAAAGGTAAGCTCTACGTCTTTTATGTAAGTAAAATGCGATACTTTTATTCGGGCTTGAACATTACCTGAGGCAAACTTTTTAGCGGCTTCATTTAACACGGTTAATCGTTTAGCTAAGGGCGCAATAATAAACCCCATAAATACACATAAGCCTGCGTAAAAGAGCAAGGTTAATATAATGTCGTTATGTTGCTCGCTATCAAAAATTTTATCTAAACGCATTGATAAGTGAAAAGGATTTAAAACAGCGCTGCTATAAAGCATATAAAAGCCTTGCTGATCTTCTAAAATCAGCCCACCCGGCGTGTGCATTTGTAATAATAAAGAAGGCGGTAAAGCAAGTGATTCATTAGGTTTGTAATCAATTAAAACATCAAACTCTAGCGCCAGTTGTTTTACATAATCGCTGCGCTCAGATGTGGGTATGTTAGCTAACTGCTTGCTAAAACCCATGATCATTTTACTTTGCTGACTAAATTCATCCTGTGGGGTATGCGCTTGTTGACTAAAAGCATCAATAAGCCAGCCCAATACCACAATAGATAAAAGTGCACTGCCTAAAAGCGATATATAAAACTTTTTCATTTATTTATTCATCACTTTATTACCACGCAGTAGAAACAAGTAAATATCCACGGCCCCAAATAGTTTTAATTTTTTCAGGGTTTTGTGGATCATCATTAAACTTTTTACGAAGTGCAGAAATAAGTACATCAACACTTCTATCAAGCCCATCGTATTCTCTGCCTTTGGTTGCTTTAAATACAGCGTCACGCGAGACCACTTGGCCTGCATTGCTCGCAAGGTAATGAAGCAGTAAATACTCAGCACTTGATATGTTTACGTCTTGCTCGTTGAGTTTTACATTTCTAGATTCGGTATCAATACTAAGCGCACCAACATTAATAACACTCTCGTTAACGTGTGGAGTATTTGGCTCATTATTTTGGCGAAGGGCTGCTTTTATACGCGCTAGCAATGCACGAGGGCGCACAGGTTTCATTATGTAGTCGCTTGCACCTACTTCTAGACCAATGACCTCATCCATTTCTTCATCGCGTGCGGTGAGCATTATAATGGGCGAATTATAAAAACTACGAAGTTCTCTACACACGCTTATACCATCTTGCCCTGGAAGCATAATATCAAGGAGCACGATATTTGGATTTAACGTTTTGACTTGGCTAATTACTTCGTCACCTCTGTGACAAACATGCGTTGTGTAGCCTTGCTCTGTTAAATATTCAGCAACCCATTGAGCAAGTGATACATCGTCTTCAACGAGTAAAATAGTGCCATAGTTATCCATGAAAATATCCTTAATGCGATTGGTATTAAAATAGTCGCCAGCGGCGCTTTTTTTGCCTGTTTTGATATACCCATTGAAGCTTTACTTCGGCAATACTAATTATTTTAGAGGTATTGCTGTCAAATAGTTCAAATGAAATACTTTGCTGTGAATCAAATGCATAATTAAAGGTACCGCTCTGTTGCTTGAGCCAACATTGCATTATGTACTTTGAGGTGGCGTCACGTAGGCAGTAATTACCAATGATAGGTTGCTCCCACGTTAGCGTTACGTCAGCATAGCAATTTCGCCCTTCGCGCAATGCAACGCAGGTATCGGGAACTGCTATAAGTGCTTCAGGAGGTTCCTGAGCTTTAACAGTAAAAGTACTGGGGAAGATCAGTAATACACAGATCCATCTAAAATACATAACGTAGGCCTACCTTGGCTTTGTGTTGATATCCTTGGGAAATAATTGGACTGTCGTCAATCTCTTTTGAAAACCATGTGGTAAGCCAGCCGGATAAAAACACCCAATCTTGGCTTATTGGGTACTCAGCATGGAACTCAAAAATAATACTAGTACTGGCATTGCTGCTATAAACCGGGCGAAGGCTGGTGGCTTCATCGCTATCAATACCAAAGTAATAATTGGTAAAGTCAGCAGAGTAGGCGCTTAAACCAACACCAGATCTAAACTCCCAGTTTCGCCATGGCAAAATGTGACTAAAAAAGCTGTTTATAACCCAGCCATTGTGCGCGCCAGATACATCATGAAGGTATTCAAAAGAGAATTGAGAATTTTCAAATCGACGAGAAAGTCGAAGGCCGACGTCAAAGTCGTAATTACGTTTTTTTATACCTTGGAGTTCTTTTATAACACCATGGTTATAAAATCCGAGGCCTTTTTCGTCAAATCCAGCTTGAGTATTTGTGCCTAATATATCTAGGCCCCAATCAAATTTATCTATAAGACTGTAGCCTATTACAAGGCCGCCACTGAGTTGATTGTGATCGAAATCAAGGTAAAATTTATCGTAGGAAACAGCAAGACTTAAGTCGAGCTCAACGCCTTTATCGTAAGACTCAATGCCGACAAGGTAAGAATCTTCAATATAAAAGCCCGCACCAGCACTCCAATCCCACGCAAAGCCTTGGGTTGGCTCTAACGTATTATCTGCATAATAGCGGTTACTTGCCATACTCGACGTGCTAAAAATGCAGCAAAAAAGCAGTGTTATGCTCAGTAAAGTATGGTTAAGCAAAGCGTTTCTCATCCCTTAGGGCCTAATTATTATTTGTTATTAAGCGTAGTATATTGTTAATTCGTTCCTTTAATCTGTAAAAAAATGTAGTAAGTGTTAGGTCTGTTGATCTTTCAAGGTTAAATTTTAAGCAGTCTGTTTGGTATTTAGGCAAGGCAGAGCCTATGCAGTGTGGCTATTCCCCACAAATGGGCGATAACGTAGCATTAATGCCAAACAGGCGCTGCCCAAAGGGTTCTTCCTAGGGGCTATTTACTCTTTGTTACTCGGTTTTTACTTAGCCCACTAGGTTACAAACCTCGCGCCGCGATTAAATAGCCCCTAGTTTGAACAAATTTTAATCCGTAAAGATCATCAGACCCTAATTTACTGAACTTTAATTTTATCGATTAATATACTACTCAAGTAAAACTGCATCATAGGTGTTAATGCACTTACTTCAGTTCTGTTACATGGACCGCTAAGTTTGGTAAGGCTAGATAGTTTTGACAACGTTTTGTACTGAGGGATTTGAATATCTTTGCCAAGTCTTTCAATACGGGCCTCGTCAGTGTTTTGCTGATGAATAAAAGCGACAACCTCAAGCTCATTTGTGATTTTTTGCTCTTCAGTGAAATTGTAAATTAGTGGTTCACGATGAAAACTTGCGCTGTCGATTGAAGATTTAGCAAACCAAACAACATCACCCGATGACTTGTGCGTGAGACGCATACTAACTTGTGCAAATATTGCAGCGCACTGCTGTGTTGGGTATTGCTGGGCAACATTTGAATATAAAGTAAATGGCTTCTCTGGTTGCTTTATTGCGTACTTAGTATCGTCTGTGAAAGTTAAATCGAGTTGCTGAATAGTCAGTGTGTAGTCACTGTTGTTTTTAGTTGTTACTTTTAGTTGTTTATCGTTCAGTGCTTGGCTAATTTGCGATAGAAGTTTATCGGTTACGCTTGCCTTATCGGTAATGATTTTTACTGTTTGGTTTCTAACTACTTTATGCGCAGGAAGTTGAACCGATTTAACTTTTGGAGATGAGTGCTCTTTAGTGTACTCAAGTTGATAGGTCTGACTTTTTAATGTTGGCTTTAATGGCATAGCCAGTGGTTCGGCCGGTTGCTTTGTAATAGCACAACCAGTTGATAATAAAATAAAAAGTGACACAACTAAAAAACGCATAAGTACTAAACACTCGCTTAAAACCAAATAATCGTCGTATTGTACGTTAGTACAAACAAAACTTCATGATATTATCTGCGCAGATGTAGTTAAAAAGATAAATTTTATAAAAAATGAAGTATCTCAACTCTTTATCGTATTGCCTATCTGCTTTGTGTTTGCTGTTTAGTTCTGTGGGTTTTGCAGCAAAAGCGGATCCTGATTGGGATGCATTTGTAAAAAAGTACGGCCGTTACGCACAAAAAAAATTAAAAAGTAAAGGTATACCCGGTGCAGCGCTTTCGATTGTAAATATAAACAACTCAGACTACATCCACACCATGGGCGTAACTAAATCACGAAATGGACAAAAAGTTAATAAGCATACTCGGTTTAGACTCGCGTCTGTTTCGAAGACATTTGCAGGCTCGTTATCAGCTAAATTGGCTGCTAACGGCCTACTGGAATTAGATAAGCCTGTTAGCGAATACATAACTGATTTTAAAGGGACTGTTTATCAAGATGATTTAAAGGTGTTTCATCTTTTGAGCCATTCAAGTGGATTAGTTCCTAATGCATACGACAATTTAATTGAATCTCGTATGGATTACCCAGGTATTGTTGAAAAGCTGCTTAGCGTCAAACCAATTTGCAAACCCGGCGAATGTTATGGCTATCAAAACGTTATGTTTAGTCTTATAGGCGATGTGATATTACAAAGCACCGATAAAAGTTACGGACAGTGGTTACGAGAAGCTATTTTTGAGCCATTAAAAATGAGTGATGCGAGCTTAGGTTTTGAACAAATGGTGCATGACAATAATTATGCTCTACCTCATGTGCGGGGTAAAAAACGCTGGTATAGCGCTAAGCTTAAAAAAAATTATTATAAAGTGGGACCTGCAGCGGGTGTGAACGCTAGCGCAAGTGATATGGCTATTTGGTTAAGAGCGCAGCTGGGCCAATATCCTGATATTTTGTCATTGGATACTCTAGCAAAACAAACACGCCCTTATACACATACAAAAAAAGAAATGCATCGCAGGGTGTGGAAAAAACACCTTAATGAAGCTTATTACGGATTAGGTTGGCGCGTTTATAACTATGCTGATGAAACACTTTACTATCATAGTGGCTGGGTGCAAGGTTATAGAAGTGATGTGGTTGTATTTCCTCACTTAAATATTGGTTTTAGCTTAATAGTTAATGCTGAAACCGGCGTAATCAATGAACTAACGACTGAATTTATCGACAGGCTACTAGAATACAAACGAGGTAAAAAAACATGAATAATAAAATAATATTAGCAATCACTTTTTTAGTCATGTCATTTAATTGTAGTTTGGCATTTGCTGCACCTGATGAGATATATTTGTTTCGTCATAGCGAAAAGTTAACGGGTAAAAACCCAGCGCTCTCAGAGGAGGGGAAAGCACGCGCCAATAATTTAGTTACTTTGTTTAAAGAACATCAAAATATACATATTTTCAGCAGCAACTATAAACGCACGTTACAAACAGCGGCCCCTTTGCAGGCATATTTTAATACCGACGTAAATGTGTATAACGCAGGTGAGCTAAGTGATTTAAAAAATGAGTTACTAAAACTAAAAGGTGTAGTTGTTGTTATTGGGCACAGTAATACAACACCGCAACTAGCCGAGCTACTTTCGAATGAAAAAGTGCCAGCAATGAGTGAAACACAATTTACTCAGTACTTTATATTGAATAAGAAGCCCAGTAGTAATGGTAGTGAATATGATGTAACCCATCATAAAATGAGTTTTTGATTTAAAACGTTAAATAATAAAAAACCAGCATTAAGCTGGTTTTTCAATTTAAACGCACTAAATCCTTTAACAGGAATAATTAGTTACGAGGTAAATGTATTTTTTTCTCAACGCTTTGACGATAAAGCACAATAGTGTGACCTATCGTTTGTAGCTTAGTCGCACCAGTTTCACGTACGATTGCTTCAAAAATTAATGCTTTTGTTTCACGATCGTCAGTTGGAACTTTAACTTTGATTAATTCGTGAATTTCTAATGCACTTTGAATTTCGACTACTACGCCCTCGGTTAAACCGTTAGAACCTAGTAAAACTACAGGCTTAAGGCTATGTGCCTGACCTTTTAAAAACTGCTTTTGTTTGTTTGATAATGTCATGTTTATACAAATTTTGCTGAATATGGCTTGAATTAAGGGTATTCTAACGCCATCTAGAGAATATTACTAATTAGTTGCGTGTTAATTTATGACAAATAAAAAACAGTCAGCCAGTTCACAGCGATGGCTGAAAGAACATTTTGATGATAAATATGTTCAAGAAGCGCAAAAAAAAGGCTGGCGTTCCCGAGCGGTTTTTAAATTAGATGAAGTACAAAATAGAGATAAAATACTTCGTCCAGGTATGACAGTTGTTGATTTAGGGGCGGCTCCAGGAAGTTGGTCTCAATATTTGGCTGAAAAAGTAGGTGACAAAGGCCAAGTGATCGCGTGTGATATATTGCCGATGGATTCACTTGCGGGTGTTGACTTCTTACAAGGTGACTTTCGTGAGGAGGCTGTATTAAATGCGTTGTTAAAACGTATTGATGGTAAAAATGTTGATGTGGTACTCTCTGACATGGCACCAAATATGAGTGGCAATAACTCAGTAGATCAAGCGGGTAGTATGTATTTGGTAGAACTTGCGCTGGATATGTGTAGTCAAGTACTAAAGAAAAATGGCGCATTTATTGTTAAAGTTTTCCAAGGAGAAGGCTTTGATCAATACTTGCAAGATGTACGTAATAGTTTTAAAGCAGTGAAAATACGCAAACCTGATGCCTCACGTGCCCGTTCTCGGGAAGTATATATAGTAGCGACTGGATACAAACTGTAGTACAGTTGCTTGGCGTTTAGTTGAATTTAAATTAATTGGATACAAGAGGTTAACCCCTTGAGCGATATGGCGAAAAATTTAATACTATGGCTGGTGATTGCAGTTGTGCTGATGTCAGTCTTTCAGAGCTTTAATGGCGGCGAGCAAGTTGATCGTCAAACAAGTTACACTCAATTTGTAAAAGATGTCCGCAGTGGCTCTTTACAAGAAGTTATTATCGACCGCGGTACAGGAAATATTACTGGTACTAAGAGCAGTGGTGAGCGTTTTCAAACAACGATGCCAATGTACGATGAAGACTTAATAAATGATTTACTTAAAAATGATGTAAATGTGAAGGGTGTACAACCTGAAGAACAATCATTCTTAGCAAGTATATTTATTTCTTGGTTCCCGATGATACTGCTTATAGGTGTATGGATATTCTTCATGCGTCAAATGCAAGGCGGCGGCGGTAAAGGCGCTATGTCATTTGGTAAGAGTAAAGCTCGCTTAATGAGTGAAGATCAAATTAAAACAACGTTTGCTGATGTTGCAGGTTGTGATGAAGCAAAAGAAGATGTTACTGAGCTGGTAGACTTTTTACGAGATCCTTCTAAGTTTCAAAAACTTGGCGGTAGTATTCCTAAAGGTGTACTAATGGTTGGTCCTCCAGGTACCGGTAAAACGTTACTTGCGAAGGCTGTTGCTGGTGAAGCTAAAGTACCATTTTTTACAATTTCTGGTTCAGATTTTGTTGAAATGTTTGTGGGTGTTGGTGCGTCACGTGTACGTGACATGTTTGAGCAAGCTAAAAAAGCGGCGCCTTGTATTATCTTCATAGATGAGATTGACGCTGTTGGTCGTAAACGTGGTGCCGGTATGGGCGGCGGTAACGACGAACGTGAGCAAACGCTTAACCAAATGCTAGTAGAAATGGATGGTTTTGGTGGTAATGAAGGTATTATCGTTATCGCAGCAACTAACCGACCAGATGTATTAGACCCTGCATTACTTCGTCCAGGTCGTTTTGACCGTCAAGTTGAAGTAGGTTTACCTGATATTCGTGGTCGTGAGCAAATACTTAAAGTACACATGCGTAAAGTGCCATTAGGCGATAACGTAGAAGCTGCTCTTATAGCACGTGGTACTCCAGGTTTCTCTGGCGCGGATTTAGCAAACTTAGTAAACGAAGCTGCACTTTATGCAGCACGTGGTAATAAACGTGTTGTAAGTATGGCTGAATTTGATGCTGCTAAAGATAAAATCATGATGGGCGCAGAGCGCAAGACCATGGTGATGAGCGAGCAAGAAAAAGCAATGACAGCGTACCATGAAGCTGGCCATGCAATTGTTGGTCGTATGGTGCCAGAACATGATCCAGTTTATAAAGTATCTATTATTCCACGTGGCCGTGCGCTGGGTGTAACAATGTATTTACCTGAGCAGGATCGTGTTAGTCATTCAAAAGAGCTTTTAGAATCAATGATTTCTAGCCTTTATGGTGGCCGTATTGCTGAAGCGCTTATTTACGGTGCAGATAAAGTAACAACGGGTGCAAGTAATGACATTGAACGAGCTACAGATATAGCGCGTAAAATGGTTACACATTGGGGTTTAAGTGAAAAACTAGGCCCGTTACTTTACGCTGAAGATCAGAACGAAATGTATATGGGTGGTGGCGGTAGTCGTTCATCTAGCATGTCGGACGACACGGCAAAAGTAATTGATGCAGAGGTTCGATTACTTTCAGATCGTAACTATCAAAGAGCAGAAGAAATATTAAAAGAAAACATTGATATTCTTCACTCAATGAAAGATGCGTTAATGAAATACGAAACTATTGATGCTAAACAAATTGATGATTTAATGGCACGCCAACCAGTACGTGAACCGCGTGATGCACATGACCGTCATGAAGCTAAACCGGTAAAAGCGGAAGAACCTCAAGAACCAGTTGCTGATGAAAATCAAAAGACTGATGATTCATCAAAAAAAGATGAAACAAACCTTGATGACAAAGCTGAATAATCGTTAAAATAGCAATGAAAGCCCCGAACTTCGGGGCTTTTTTGTATCAGCTATTTAGAAAAAGAATAAAGGTTGGCAATGACTAACATATTAAAGCTTCCGAGAGGGCGTACGCTTAATCTTGAAAAGCCCGTTATTATGGGAATATTAAATGTAACGCCGGATTCATTTTCTGATGGTGGGCAGTTTTTAGATCCTAAAATAGCGCTAAAACGCGCAATGCAATTATTAGATGACGGTGCGACAATTTTAGATATAGGGGGAGAATCTACTCGCCCAGGCGCGCCAGATGTTAGCTTAGAAGATGAACTTGCTCGAGTAATCCCCGCTATTAAAGCGATACGTCAGCACAGCGATTGCGTTATTTCAATTGATACCAGTAAAGCACAGGTAATGGAGCAAGCAATACTTGCAGGGGCAGATATAGTCAATGATGTTAGAGCTTTACAAGAAATAGACGCCTTAGAAACGGTTGCGCAGTATGAAGATGTAGCAATTTGTTTAATGCATATGCAAGGGCAGCCCCGGAGCATGCAATCGTCACCTCATTACGATAATTTGTTTGCAGATATAAGTATGTTTTTTAGTGAACGTATTAAAGCATGTGAAACAGCTGGGATTAAGTTTGAACGACTTATTCTAGACCCAGGTTTTGGATTTGGAAAAACGCTTAGTCATAACTATCAAATATTGGCTAAGTTTGACGATTTTAATAAATTAGGTTTGCCATTATTGGCCGGATTATCTCGTAAATCGATGATAGGTAATTTATTAAACAGAAATACAAATGAACGGTTAGCGGGCAGCTTAGCGGGTGCGTTAATCGCAGCGCAAAATGGCGCAAAAATTATTCGTGTACATGACGTAAAAGAAACCGCAGATGTACTTGGTGTATATCAAGCCTGCGAACAAGGAATTTCACAATGAAAGAAAGAAAATATTTTGGCACCGATGGCGTGCGTGGACTTGTAGGCGCTGCTCCAATAAACCCTGAATTTGCAATGAAGCTAGGCTGGGCTGCTGGGCGTGTATTATCGCAAAGTGGTACTAAAAAAGTAATTATTGGTAAAGATACGCGTATTTCGGGCTATATGCTTGAAACCGCACTTGAGGCTGGTTTAATTGCTGCTGGTATTGATGTTGTATTATTGGGTCCTATGCCTACACCGGCCGTTGCTTATTTAGCGCAAACATTTCGTGCTGAGGCAGGTATTGTAATTAGTGCCTCACATAATCCGTATTACGATAACGGTATTAAGTTTTTCAATGGTCAAGGCTTAAAGCTTGATGATGCAGTAGAACTTGAAATTGAAGCGATGCTTGATGAGCAAATGACATGTGTTGCTTCAGATAAATTAGGCAAAGCATCGCGTTTAGTCAGTGCGGATGGCCGCTATATAGAGTTTTGTAAGAGCCAGTTCCCGCAAGGCCTGTCTTTAGAAGGTCTTAAAATTGTTGTCGATTGCGCAAATGGCGCAACTTATCATATTGCACCTTCTGTTATGCGTGAACTTGGCGCAGAAGTAATAACACATGCGTGTGAGCCTAACGGCGTTAATATCAACCATGAATGTGGCGCTACTCACGTAGATACCCTTAAACGTAAAGTGCTTGAACTTAAAGCCGACGTAGGTATTGCATACGATGGTGATGGTGACCGCGTGATGATGGTTGATCATAATGGCCGTGTTTTTGATGGTGATGATCTGGTTTATATTATTGCTTGCCAAGCAGCCCAAGATGATAATTTGGGTGGTGGTGTAGTTGGTACTGTTATGTCTAACATGGGCCTTGAAAACGCTTTAAAAGCAAAAGGTATCGAGTTTGCTCGCAGTAAAGTGGGTGATCGCTATGTTATGGAATTACTACAGCAAAAAGGCTGGAAAATTGGCGGTGAAAGCTCAGGCCATGTACTGAATCTAGACTTAATTAGCACGGGTGATGGTATTATTTCAAGCTTACAAGTACTTGCTGCTATGGTTGCACAAAATCGTACATTGCAAGACTTAGGCGCTGGTTTTACCAAGTATCCAATGAAGATGATTAACGTGCGTTATACAGCTGGAACTGACCCGACAAAAGCACCAGAAGTGCTTTCAGCTGTAGCAGAAGTAGAGCTTGCTTTAGGCGATAAAGGCCGTGTTTTACTGCGCAAATCAGGCACTGAACCTGTGGTTCGTGTTATGGTTGAAGCCGAGCAAGAAAAGATTGTAATAGACAGCGCTCAAAAAATTGCAGCTGTTGTAGAATCTATGAGCAAACAAACTGATTAATAACAATAATCTCTTGTAACTTTGGGCGAGAAAAGTTAATATCTCGCCCGCTTTCTAATGTGGAGTGGATAATGGCAATACGCAAGGCGATGGTCGCAGGCAACTGGAAAATGAATGGCTCTTTAGAGTTAGTTAAACAAATGTCTGACGCTATTAACGATGTAAAATCACAAGAGATGGACATTGTTTTATTTCCTCCATTCCCACTTGTACCAGCAATGGTAGCTAGCGGTGTTTCTACAGGAGCTCAAACTGTTTCTGAAAATACACCTGGCGCATTTACTGGTGAAGTTGATGCGCAGCTTATAAAAGATTTAGGTGCAACTTATGTACTCGTTGGTCATTCTGAACGCCGCAGTATTTATAACGAAAGTAATGCAACAGTCGCTGAAAAGTTTGCTAGAGCACAGCAAGTTGGGTTAACACCAATATTATGTGTAGGCGAGAGCGAAAGTGAGCAAGAAAACGGCCAAACCGAACAAGTAGTTGCTGCACAAATTGATGCAGTAATAGAGAAATTAGGTGTAGCAGCACTGAAAGATTCTGTGATAGCATACGAGCCCGTTTGGGCCATAGGCACAGGTAAGACTGCATCGCCAGAGCAGGCACAAACTGTTCATAAATTTATCCGTGACAAAATTGCATCACTTGATAGCAATTTAGCACAAGGGCTTACCATCTTATATGGTGGTAGCGTTAATGAAAAAAATAGCGAATTATTATTTGCACAAACAGATATAGATGGCGGCTTAATTGGCGGCGCAAGTCTAAAAGCAGAATCTTTTACTGCAATCTGTAACAGTGCAAAAGGGACTGTATAAGATGTACGAAATTTTATTAGTAGTTTATTTAGTTGTGGCTTTGGCTCTAGTTGGAATGGTTTTAATTCAACAAGGTAAAGGCGCAGATATGGGTTCTTCATTTGGCGCTGGTGCATCAGGCACAGTTTTTGGTTCGTCAGGTGCAGGTAACTTTATGACAAAAACAACCACAAGCTTAGCAACGGTATTTTTTGTATTAAGCATTGTGTTAGGAAACCTAACTGCTGGTCAAATTAAAAAGACTGACGAATGGGAAAACCTAGAAGCAGCTCCAGCAGTAGAAACAGTAGTTCCTGTTGAAGAAGATGTTCCAGTAACATCTACTAAAGAGCAAAGCTCTGACGTACCAAACTAATTTAGCGTAAAGCTATCGTTAAACGATTTATAGTCCTCAAATAAATCACATGTTTAACAATTAAGCGAAAGCTTAAAAAAATGCGGATGTGGTGGAATTGGTAGACACGCCACCTTGAGGGGGTGGTGCTTTAGGGCATGGGGGTTCAAGTCCCCCCATCCGCACCAAATTTAGAAACCAGTAGCAGTGATGTTACTGGTTTTTTTGTATCTGTAATTTATTGTGATTGTTTTATGAGCGATGTGTGTTTATTGTTAAATATTTCTTCTATTTGTTAGAAAAAACTAGAAATATTACAAATTTAGCTCACACTTATAGATATCAAGCCGATAATAGATATAGACAATAAAATAAGGTAGCACAGTATGGCTTCAGGCTTCTCTTTTCAAAACCTAAGCATAACAAAAAAAATACATGCAATAACATGCATTGCGGTAGTGGCTTTCATAGTGATCGTATTGATAAACTATTTAGCTATGAATGATAATAAGGTTTCTCTCGATGAAATGAGTAACTCATCGTATAAAGTTGTAAAAATAACGTCGCAAAACGTAGGGCTTTTAGAAAAACTTGATGAACTTTATACCCAAGCGGTTACGTTTGGTGAGCAAGATCTTATAGTTAAAGCAGACGAGGTATATCAAACTTTAGAGTCTAATATTACCTTAATAACGCAACTTAATAACTCCTACATTAATAACGATATTATTAATGAGTTGTCAGATTATGAAAAAATATCCTCAAGTATTGCTACAGGTATGGTTAACGGTACTGCTGATTTTAGTAAGATTCAGCAACAAGCGCAGCTTAAAACAAGTTTATATGGATCTGTCTTAGAAAGTTTTAAAGGGGCTCAACAAAAAGCGGATAATCGTTTTTTTGAACTGGTTGCCAACACTAAAGCGCGCTCTGATGAAGCATTAACTCTAATGTTAGCTGTATCCATTATTTCATTAATTTTATTATTGTTTATGGCTATTTGGATTGCTAAGAATATAGGTTCATCTGCGAGTGATGCAGCTAACAACCTTAGTTTATTAGCAAGCGGCAATGGTTCTTTAAGCACACAGCTATCTGTTAACTCAGAAGACGAAATTGGCCAAGTCTCTATTAATTTTAACGCATTTATTTCCTTACTAAGAGAAACAGTTCTTGAAGTTATTGCTGTATGTGAGCCTTTAATGGAAAACTCAACACGACTAGTTCAAGGTATGGAACAAGCTGAGCGTGCTACAACAAAGCAAACCACAGATGCTGAAATTGTTAAGCAATCTATGGAAGAAATGAAGCAGAGTGTTGGTGATATATCAGAATCTGCAGCTAACGCTTCTCACGCAGCTGAAACGGCCGAGAAAGAAGTTGAACAAAGTCGTACACAAGTACAGATGTCAGTTACCGCTTCTCGTACGCTCAGTGATGAAATTAATCGAGCTGCAGGGACTATTAATAAGCTTGCGGACGATACAAAAAATGTATCGCAGATTTTGAATGTAATTACGTCTATTGCAGATCAGACAAACTTACTTGCTCTTAATGCTGCTATTGAAGCTGCACGAGCAGGTGAACATGGAAGAGGCTTTGCTGTAGTGGCAGATGAGGTTCGTGAATTGGCTTCTCGCACTGCACATTCTACTAATGAAATACGTGAACTATTGGGATCATTAACGACTGCCGCAAATGAATCTGTAGCTGCTATGACTTCAGCACGTGATATGGCAACAGATAATGCTACAGCCGCAGAAAAAACAGGTATTTCAATAGAGAAAATCGCAGAGCAAATGTTAGAAATTAATGGTATGAATTCGCAAATAGCAGCAGCAACTGAAGAACAAACATCCGTTGCAGCTATGGTAGTAGATAATGTGTCAAATATGCATGTATCGTTCGAAGATACTATGGACTCACTACTTGCTGTACGCGACGTAGCCAAAAACCTACATTACCTATCTGATAACCTATTAGATGCAACCGCTAAGTTTAGAATCGAGTAAAGCTTAGTACTGAGTCAGTATAAAAATCTACCCTAGGGTTGATGCCAGTTAGTTAACCGCTGACTGGCTTTTTTGTTTGGATATCTGGTTTGACATACCTAGTATATGTCCACTCCCGCTTTATTAGTAATATGTGATGCTCTACTTTAGCTTACTATTGCTCTATTTATTTAGGGATACTCCCTGAGTTCTCAATAAACATAGTCTGAATTAAGTTAATAATATTAATTGCACACGTCGTAACACTCAGTTGACAGAAGTCTTCTGAATTGGGTGCGTAGCTATTGGCTAGAGAAAGTGTTGTAGTGGGTTGCAAAAAAAAGGCCTCTGAATAAATTCAGAAGCCTTCATAAACGAACCAGAAGGCCGGTTTATCGATTGGTTAAATATTTCTCAACCTATCAGTATTAACCTCTGGGTGGTTTTTATATCAATTTCACTGCTAAAAGGTCGCAATTACTTTTACTTTATCGGTCACTTTAGCACTATCAACATAGCCAATTGCATTTCCATTAGCTGCAACAAAATCAATAACAGCTTGGTCAGTTGTTAGTTTTTCAGGCGGGGTACCTTTACCTGTAAATACAAGCTTTGACCAATATGCATTTAACTGACTGCTAGACTTACCCACTACTTTATCGTTAAATTCATCAGCTACAGATGTACCGTCTTGATTTATAGGATTAACTTTATCGCCATTACTAAATGACTTACTTTTTCCCAGATAAATCTTTTTTATTGTGTCAGCATCTACAGAGCTAGCATTGCTTGGATTAATAATCACAGCAACTTCTGCAAATACATTAATTGAGCACAATGAAAGTGCACTTACTAAAATTAATTTTTTCATCATAAGCTCCAATTAAAAGACAAGATCTACACCAACAGCTACAACATCCGTCTCTGTATCAGTTATGTCATCTTCAAAACGACTAAAGTCGATCTTGAAAGCAGCGGAAGGATGAAAATCATAACGTGCACCAATTGTGTATACGTTACTTTGTGCACGAAGACCTTCAAGAGCACCATTTACAGCTGAATTTAAGGTTGGTATTGACTCAATGGTATTAAAACGTGATGAGTCATGTTTGTCATCATTGTCTTCATAAGTAAAATGAACAATTACACTGTCAATACGGTAACCAACTGATGCGTAATACTGTGACTGTTTTGGTAGTATACTGTCTTCAACCTCAAATTGTGTATATTCGGCATCAAACAAAAAGTTTTCATAATCAACAGAAAAACCAACGCCAACGAAGCTCGTTTTATCTTCTTCAGTGATTAGGTCATTCGCAGTATTAGTTAAGCCACTATCAGACAATACACTTACGAGACCAATTAGGCCGCTATCCTCAGAAGAGATGCTAGTGTCGGCCACAATGTATGCAGCTCGCGCACTGAACCAGTCGTATGATAGACTCCAGTTTATACCGCCTAAATTATTTAATTCAGCAGGTAATTCTGTTCCAAATACGTCAATATCACCATCGAATGCACCATAAAAGCCTTGAAGCGTAGAATCCCAATCACCCAATTGAGAGCTGTAAACTACACTAACGAGCCTGTAGATTAACTCGTTTTTTATTTATTTTTATTGATAGACAAACCATAGCTGAGTTCCTATTTTGGTTCAATCGATTACTGTATTTTATGCAGAATATAAAGTGGGAGTTTGGTGTTG
>NZ_JASDCE010000023.1:0-21894 GCF_030408075.1 Pseudoalteromonas sp. APC 3358 | reverse complement strand
TGTCTTTTTAGAGGGGAAAATCCCTAGAACCCCACTATAGGCCGGATCGGCACCCAGACGGGCCGCCATTGCCTCATAGACCGCTTTCATGAATTGAATTGGCTTTGATCGTGCGTTTGCAGATGTGCAGACCGGTACGATCGCGTAGAACAGGTGCGAGTGCCCGTTCTTGCGGTTCGTAACTACAAAATTGGGGGCCGGGAAGTTTTCATCCTCCCAAACCAGGGGGTTGTCATGGTCGAGATCAAAAACAAGCCAGCTGACCATATCCGGCCGGTTGACCTGCATGTAGGGATAGCGGAAAGCGTACTGGCGGGGCCTGACTAACGCCGCGGTCTTGTTATCGCTACAGCGGGGTAAATAGGGCGCTTCCGAAAGTAATCGGTTATAGGCAGTACCTGGTTGATGGCAGCGATCTGGTATCGCATTGTTTATTGGAGCGGCTTCCACTCTCTACTTCCTATTGGCATTTGTTATCCCGTTTTTTATTTGCCAAAGGAAGCCGTAAACCAGGGGTTCGAACATAGCATTTCCCTTATCGCACTATTCTTGCGACACGGGGAAATCTCGCGTATATTCAAACCACGATGGCTTCCCAAGCTGTTGTTCTGAATGCTGGCGAGTTGGCGCTCTAGGCAGCATTCAACTAAATTTGTAAACCCGGTCTCGTACCGGGTTTATTTATTTTGACTGTCTCTATTTCACGTTTTTATCCCATGATGTGAAGTTTAATTTCACCACAATAGAAAACTTACCATACGATCGGAGATCGAAAATACTGGGGGTTGAAATAGACTTGGGGAAAAATACTAAGGCTAGAGATAGAGTTGGTCACTTGCAGCGCAAACGACACTCAACAATGTGGGAACGATACAAAACAGGCTGAACTGTTAGGGCCGATTTAGTTTTGATTTATATAGTGCAGTAGCGCCACGTAGGGTGGCAATCAGAAGATCGGCATTAAGCTCGCCGGTTTGTTCTTGCAGCTGTGATAAGACCAGAGTAGCCACATGAAAAACTTGCCCCATAGTAATATGGCGCAAAACATTGCCCTCCTCCCTGAGTAGCTGAAAAGAAAACTGGTTCAACCGTGCATTTATTCTCTTTGTGCTCGAAATTCGCTTTCAGAAGATATCCCGAACAACACAGTCATCATATCTGGCAAAGCAATAGATTGTTTTATGATTCAAGAAACGACTTATTCATTAAATAGACACTTTGAAATGCTTCTTCAAAATCTCTTGAGACAGATTTCTCAACTAATCCTGTTTTCATAATAGCCTCTTGCCAGGCCTTTACCTTAGGAAAGCTTTCCAGAAAATCAAAACAGGTGTAACGCTGAAATAAACTGGCTCGATGCAACAAAGGTAGCCAGGCAATGTCGACGTTGCTGATTTTCTCGCCTTTAAAGAATGGGCCACTCCCCAACTCTTTCTCTGCCTTTGAGAATGCTTCATCCAATTTCTCTTTGGTTTTTGCAAGCGTTTCCCTATCAGGGCTTCTAAGCGCAGCACATTGAATAAGGTAGTGGTTGCTTGCCTGATATCCCCAAGCTCGATCCTTCGCACGCTGTTCAGGACTAACGTCTGCTTCAATGGGTGGAGTTATCTCTTCTATGTACTCCACGATGGCCTCAGACTCAAACAACGTTTGTCCGTCTTCAGTTATCATCACTGGTACTTGAGCGTTTGGAGAAAGCTCAGCAAACCATTGAGGGATATTCTCCATATCAATAAACTCAACTTCAAACGAGACATTTTTTGCTTCAAGTAGTGCCGTAACCCGTTGAACAAACGGGCAAACCTTAAAGCTGATAATTTTTATCATAGATTAACCCTTTTCCTGGTTATTAGTGATAATCCACTTTAGTGGGCGCCTAAAGTGGAACAGATGCGTTGGTCCAAGGAAGCTCAGAAACACCACCAGGATGATGGCACAGTTCTTTATTAAGAGGATTCCATAAAGCGAGTTACTGCATAGGTACTACAATTTGGTCAAAGTAATGCTCCAATTCCATATACCAAGACTCTGGATTAGAGCCAATCTGCTCGCCTACAGAATGCAGTTTTTTCATATACGCGGGGTCGAAAACCTCGGTTGGCTCTTCATCAAAATCATCTGGTATAGTCAATCCATTAACACTAAACCCGTCACGCTTTGCCGTCGCTAAGATTTGTACAATGTTTCCAAAGCTTTGAGACTGCACAAGCACTTTTACGGTACGTTTAAGAACGCTGACTAAATTGGTACTTTGTGCTTCATAGGTAGGGCTAAGTTTATTGTTGTGTATGAGCCATATCTTGTTATCAAACCTGGAAAGTCCGGACTCTTCCAAGAACTGTCGCACAGGAAGATAATCAGGATATGTAAAAATCTTTTGTGTTAGAGCCCCGTCTACATGCAACTCCTTACGTACCTCTTTCCCATCAGTTACCTCAAAGAAAACAGGCTCAAAAACTACAGGAATAGATGCAGACGCCAAAATGATCTTACGTATTAAATCGAAAGCTTCAGGCGTTCCAATGCGCGCTATTTCTCCAATACTCCATATCACTGCACGACCAGCATCAAGATTAGTAGTACCAATTAAAAGCTCACGACCGTTATCTAACTCTCGACCAATCTCACGCAACATATCATCCGTTAGCTCCCGCTCAATAGACTCCCTCAAAGGCGCCGTATTACCTAACTGTCCTCCAAATAAGAACGCGCTAACAATCCGAAATTTTGCGATATCGCGTGTGCTGGTCTGTGTAAATAAGCGCTCCAAACGATCATCGTATTCGGGACCAAGGAAAGCAAATGGAGCGATCAATGCCCCCGTAGATATCCCAGTTACAATATCAAATTGTGGACGTTGACCTGTAGAAGTCCATCCCTTGAGAATACCCGCTCCAAAAGCACCATTTTGCCCGCCACCTGAGAGCGCTAAAATATGAAGCGGATCACCCTTCTGGACATTCGCAAGGTAATCGCTGTAATCTGAAGCCTTAAAGCTGACATCGCCACGTTCATTAACTGCAAATGAACGAACCTGAATAGGAATATGCACAGGTTCGTAATCACGATAAGACTCAGCAGGGGCTGCCTGATGAGTTCGATCAACACTTGCACAAGCCACTAAGTTTAGTACAAGGCACGTAGTAAAAATCAGCTTGAAAGATCTCATTAATTACACTCTTCTTTTACGCTCAAGCTTGCATAAGCGACTTTCCTCAATTTTTATCTTCCGGCTTCTTAAAGTCTTCAACTTTCAAGTCTGACACATCAGGTTCGGGAACAACGTTTGAGGTATCGCATTGCTTTTTCTGAAGGTTATGATTAATAGCTATAACATCCCCTTTAAGCTGGGCGATTTCTTCTTCGTAGTTTCCTGTGAACAGACTTCCTGGAACCAATAATACGATTGATGTAACGATGTCTGAAGTTGCCTTTGAATTTTGAGCTTTTGAATAAACAGCAAGCTCCTTATATTTTTCATTGATTCCTGAAACTAGCTGCTTACAGGACAAGCCTTCGTAACTTGTATCTGAAACAACAAGCGGCTCAATACTACTAGGTCTGGTAGCACAACCTAAAAGTAATACAGGCACTAGAAATATCGTCATTTTTTTAACACTATTCATCTTTAACCTCTTTTTTCCTCTAATAATAAAAACGAGCTGTTGAACTACTGTAAATTCATTTTAAGACCAACGGTCCCAACTAATATCATGGCAATAAAAACTAAATGTATCGCTCCTAACTTTTCACCAAATATCAAAACCCCGATCAACGAGGCTGCAACAATGCCTACGCCGGCCCAAACGGCGTAAACAATCCCCACCGGCAGGGCCTTCATCACTGGAGCCAGAGCAACGAAACATGACATAAAGAACAAGATGGATATAACTCCAAAATGCCATTTCTCAAATCCATCCGAAAGTTTCAGGAAAAAAGTTCCACACACTTCAAGAAAGATTGCCAAGCTCAACAACACCCATGCATTCATTCTTTTTCTTCTCCGATAAAGTCATTCCAGTTTTCGTTTCTATCAATTAGGTCTCTTTTTACCTGGTCTGCTAAACGATCATTATCTCCAGGCGTCCAGCTCCCTCCAAGGGCACGAATAAGTGCAATTTGGCTAATTGATATATTACCCTTCTCAGTAATTTGGCTTTGCTGCTGAATGACGAGTTGTCGCTGGCTGTCTACCAAGTTTTGAAAATCAGCATCGCCTTCCTCATAGAGAACCTGAGCGATTTCATGGGCTCGCTCATAAGCACGAACACTTTCACTTAAATGAAAATAACGAATAGAAGAATTTGACAATGCAGCAAGTGAATTCTCTACATCTTGAATAGCAGTGAAAACGGTCAAGCGATAGGATTCAACGGTTTGTTGGAAGATGGCATCCTGGGCTAACCAACGGTTTTTTAATCTTCCAGCATTAAACAATGGAATAGAAATCCTGGGACCGACATTAAATGCAACGCTATCTTTATCAAACAGGTCGCTGGCAGTACCCCCATTTAGAGTTGAAGCGCCGTCCGATACATCTAGGGCCAGGGAACCATTTAACGTAAAGCGTGGATAACGATCGGCTTGTGCTATTCCAACGCGTGCTGAAGCTGCAACTGCACTTAGTTCTGCTTGCTTGACATCAGGACGTCGTCTCAAAATATCAATGGGCACACCTACATTGATTTTTTCTTTATAAACAGGAATAGATAAATCGTTATCTGGCACCCATTGTTTTACATCTGAAGGTGTTAGGCTTAATAAAGTAATTAGGGCATTACGGGATTGAGATAGATTTCGCTCAAGATCGGGAACTAACGCTTTAGTATCCGCGAGAATCGCTTTAGCCTGCTCGACATCAAGCGCATTTCTAGAACCATCTTCAAGCAAAGATTGAGCAATATTGAGAGATTTGGTCTGTAAACCGATGTTTTGATGGGCTAGTTTAAGTTGTTGTTGTAAAACACGATATTGAATGTATGTTGTCGCTACTTCTGCAGCCAGAGAGAGCGCTGCATTTTCGTAAGAAGCATCCAGGCTGTTCAAATCTGCGTTTGCTGCATCCACACCTCGCTGAACTCTTCCCCATACATCTAATTCCCAAGCTGTATCGATGGCAGTTCTATAATTGGTAAAACGACTATCACTTAACTGAGCATTGCCACTTAACCCTGCACGCGTAACACCACTGTTTGAATCAAGTGTCGGATAGAATTCAGAGCGTGCTATTCCCAATATCGCACGAGCCTCAAGTATCCGTAGCGCCGCTACACGAAGTGTTAGGTTTTCGCTGTACGCACGCTCCACTAAAGCTGTTAATGTCTCGTCTTCAAACCCCTGCCACCATTTAGCATCAATTTGAACCTGTTCTGTTGATACAGAATCAGGCGTACCTTCTTTCCACTTTTCATCCAATGTAGGAGGCTCTGCAGTCGGCAATGGTCCGATCAAAGACGAGCAGCCTCCAAGCATGAAAATGGCACTTAATAGTATTAGTATTCTTTTGTGATGATTCATTATTACCTCAATACTTCTAGCCCAAATTTCAAAATAAAAGAGTTGGATACATCGACAAAAAATGCCGCGACCAATGGAAGAATGATGAAAGCAAGTGGTGCCTGACCATGTGCTTTCGTCACTGCAGTCATATTCGCAATAGCAGTTGGGGTCGCTCCCATGGCAAATCCACCAAAGCCTGCACTCAATACCGCAGCCTGATAGTTACCACCCATAAGTCGAAACAAAATCCATAAAATAAACCCAATGGCCGCAACTGTCTGAAGTAGTAATATGACTATCAGTGGGCCGGCCAATTCCGCGATGGTCCACAATTGCATACTCATGAGTGACATGGTGAGAAAAAGACCTAACGAAAAATCAGAGATTATCGCCAGAGATTTTGTCCTGGCAGGCCAATAGAGTTTCGGAAAGATCTTTGGAACAGTGTTAGACAGAACTATCCCGGAAAGCAGGCAAGTGACAAACAATGGCAACTTAAAGCCTTGCATTGTCAATAATTGATTAAGATACCATCCACCCATTATCGCTATGTGCAGTGTTAAGACCACTGCCATAAGTGATGTGTACTCAACCGTACCAACTTCATCTTCCTTAGCTAAAGAGACGATACCTTCGGAAGCATCTCCTTCAGTGCTCTTAAGATTGTTTCGAGTAATAAGAAATTGGGCTATTGGCCCTCCGATGACACTAGCAATAACCAGGCCTAGCGTTGCTGAAGCAACGCCAATCTCCATGGCACCATTAACACCTTGCTCTACGAACTCCGGTGCCCAGGCTATAGCAGTTCCATGCCCTCCTACCAGCGAGGCGGTACCTGCCAGCAAGCCTAACTCTGGATTCATGCCGAGCAGTGTCGCCCCCGACACACCGACAACGTTTTGCAACAACATGAAAGAAATGGTTAGCCCGAGCAGCGTAAATAAGGGGCGTCCGCCGCTTAAAAGGTCTGAAAAACGAGCATTCAGACCTATCGCCGTAAAGAAATAAACCAACAGCAAATCACGCTCAGTCATGTCAAACGATATTTCAATGCCAGATTGAAATAATACCCAAGTACAAAGCGTTGCAATCAACCCTCCCGTCACAGGTTCGGGGATGTTGTATGTACGCAGCAGATTAATTCTCGTGTTTAAGTGTTTACCAACAAAAAACACGATAATTGCTACGGTATAAGCGTCGAATGCATCAAGATGAAAGCTAGGCATGACCCGCCATTCCTTCATTCTTTGAAGCTTCGGAGCCATTCTCAACATTCAGTTCTTTGTTCCCTTTAAAAAATAAATAGAACGCAGATGGAACAAAAAAGAGTGAGATTGCAGAGGCAAGTAGTAAACCGCCGATCATCAAAGTGGCCATCGGCTCAAATAATGCCCCGCCAGCAATCGCCATTGGTAGAAGGCCTACAACTGTCGTCAGCGTTGTTAATGATATTGGTGTAATCCGCTTTTTAGCAGCGACAATGATCGCTTCCTTCAAGGCTAGAGATTGACTCTCAATATCTATTTGGTCAATCAACACAATGGCGTTATTGATAATAACCCCGGCGAGTGAAATCAGCCCTAGTGTTGCAAAAAATGACAGTGGCTGACCTGTCGCCAGGAGAGCAATAGGCGAACCAATGAGAATCAGAGGAATAGTTAGGAAAATCAGTGTTACACGGCGCATTGAGTTGAACTGAAACATAATGGCGGCAAACATAATGATGACTCCAGGTATCATTCCTGTTGCCAACTTTCCGTTGATGTCCTTACTTTCTTCTATTTCACCGTCAAATTCATAAGAATATCCCCCAGACCAGTCCATTTCATCCAGTGTTGGCTGGATGAAATCCACCATATCAAAGGCCGACATATCTGTACTTTTAGCAGATACTTTTATCATCCGCTGTTGGTTTTCTCGTCTCACTTGAGAAAACTCAAATGTCGGAACGAAAGTAGCAACTTGCTCCAGGGAAACAAGAGCACCATTAACCGGAACAGTGATCCCCACTAAGTCTTCAATACTATCTCGATAAGATTCGATACCACGGGCCACTATGGGAATAGATTTATTCCCTTCCCGATACTGTGAGACAGTCGCTCCTGAAATATACGAGTCCATCGCAATGGAAATATCGCGCGAAGTGACACCGTGTTCACGGGCCTTGTCCTGGGCAATATCGATGACTGCTTTGATGACTTTGTTGCCCCAATCATTTTCGTTTTGAATG
Source organism: Pseudoalteromonas sp. APC 3358 (assembly GCF_030408075.1). Lineage (NCBI taxonomy): Bacteria > Pseudomonadati > Pseudomonadota > Gammaproteobacteria > Alteromonadales > Pseudoalteromonadaceae > Pseudoalteromonas > Pseudoalteromonas sp. APC 3358. The sequence goes on along the minus strand of NZ_JASDCE010000023.1, from coordinate 14,165 downwards.
ATATTGGGTAAGGTTGAAAATTGTGCTTCTAACTGTTTAGCCACCTGCAGCAACTTGACAGGATCTGGCCCGGTGATTTTGACCTCTACTATGCCTGACTCACTTCCGCCCATAGACAAGTGTTTTACTTTAGCGCGAGCTGTGGGAAATTCTTCGTACAAGTAAGAACGAGCACGGTTTGCTGCTACCACAGCACCTTCGAAATCATGCGTATTAACTAAAATAAAGGCACTAGAGGGGTTGGTATCTGCCGGGTTAAGTGCCAAATAAAATCTTGGACCGCCATCCCCTATGTACATAGTTGAGTTTTTGACCTCAGGATTTACTGTTTGGTCGGACAACCATTTTTCTATGGCCAATGCATTGCGTTCAGTTTCTTGAATAGACGTGCCTTTCGGCATATCCATATAGATCAAATATTGGCTTCTGGCACTAAGTGGGAACATCTCATTTTTCACACTGCCAAATAGCATAGATGAGGCCACAACCAAAACGTAAGACCCAATAACGACAATGATTGAGAGTGGCATGGACTTCTTAAGTAATGCCTCATAAATTCTGATCAGTGCCGATGGCTCTGCCTCAGTAGAGGTTTGCTGCGTATTTTTTGAAAACCAAACACTCAGCGCCGGCAAAATATACATTGCCGTCAACCACGAACCTATGAGCATGAGAGCGACAACAGCCCCAAGCGCAAAACCATACTCACCTTCATCTCCATCCACTAAAAACAACGGAATAAAGGCTGCAACAGTGGTGATTGATGCCACTGCCAAGGGAGTTCCGAACTGACGGCTGGTTGCTAATGCTGCTTCATTAGGGGGAATACCTGATGATATCTGCCCTTGTATGTCTTCAACAATCACCAAACCATTATCAACCAATAGGCCCAATGAAATGATCACGGCTGCAATAGAAACAACGTGTAATTCGACCCCCATGAAGCCCATCAAAATGATCGCAAACATCACCGTAAAGGGCACGATACAAGCAACAATCAATGCCGGGCGCAACCCAAGGAAAATCATAAGAACAATCAAGACAACGCCTGCAGTTTGAGCGACATTGGATAAAGCACTGTTGATGGCTGTTGTTACATCAACTTCTTGATAGGTTGAAAAGTTATAGGTCATTCCGACGGGCTGTGTTTGCTCGAATGCCGATACAGCTTCCTTTAGTCGTCTACCCATCACCTGAATGTCCTGCCCATCTGACATTTCAACGCCAAGCATAATGGCTGGTTGTCCGTTAAAATATACTGGGTTATTTCGAGGTTCTTCATAACCTCGACGTACGTTTAGTAAGTCTCTTAAGCGAACGAGATCGCCTGAACCAGATACCTGAGTGAGTACATTTTCTATAGCTTCAACGTCATTCAGATCGCCATTAGCTTCCAGGATAATACTGCTACCTTCCGCATCAATGTCTCCGGCGGACAAGATTACATTCTGTGCCTGCAAATCACTAAATAGTTGAGGTAGCTGGACTCCTATTGATGCAAGCTTTCGAGAATCTATATCTAACCAAATACGTTCCTTCTGCACACCTAACAGACTGACTTTTCCAATACCCTTTACTGCATAGAGTTTCTTACGTAATGCTTTTGCAGAAGCTTCCAGTTCAGCATAGGAGTATCCATTGCCCGTGACAGCAATGCTTGCAATGACCACATCACCATAATCAGTATCGACATGAGGGCCGTCCGTCCCCGCTGGTAGCAAAGGTCTAGCAGCGTTCATTCTATTGCGAACATCTTGAAAAACACGCTCTAATTCTTCACCAGGTACTGCATCATAAACGTCAAGATATATGACTGCGCTACCTGTTGTTATCAAGGTTTTGATATCTTCGATTTCGCTGACTTGGCGTGCGGTCCTTTCTAAGGGATCGACGATAAGGTTCTCAATCCTTTCGGGAGACATACCGGGAAAATAGGCAGAAACTACTGCGGTCCTGATGGTGATTGCAGGATCTTCGCGTTTTGATAAATCAAAATACGCAGCCAACCCCATCAACAGGACAATAACCATAACAAAAATCGTAAAGCGACTGCGATCAATGCCGAAACGAGTTAAAAATTCCATTACAGATCTCCGGAGGCCTTAGTATTGAGCAACTTGACTTTTTGGCCTTCCCGCAGGAATGCTACACCTGCGACCGCAACTCGGTCTCCGCGATTAAGTCCATCCGAGACAATGATTTGGTTTTCTCGTAACCCAATAACGGTTACGGTTGTTCTCTTGACTGTTTGTGTATCTTCATCGTAGATATAGACTTCTCCATCGATGGACTTTGTAGGGTCATCGCCTAAATCCCAGTCACCTTCAACGATTAACGCTGAGACAGGGAGAGCATGTCCAACCTCTTCTGAGAGAGTCATCTCTAAAACCACCTCAATTGCCATGCCTGACTTGAGGTTTGGATCCGTCTCAGCTAGCTTAACGACAACAGGGTAGGAAGAAACAGTATCTGTACTGGATGCAAGCTCACTAATATTCCCTTTTAATGAAACATTGCGATTATCTGCTAATCGAACTACAACTGGTTTACCCACCGTCAGTCGGCTAACAATGTCATAAGACACCGTAAACCTCGCTTCAAAGCTATTTGGGTTATAAAGGGTTGCAATGGCCTCCCCTGGACTGATTGTTGCAAAAGAATCTGCGGAAACAGAATTGATAATTCCGTCATAAGGTGCAGTCAAGGTAGATTTTTCGAGGTTTTCTTGGGCCGTTTCGAGTTGCTTTCTTGCCTGTACCACCTGAGCTTGAGAGGTCTTATCGGTAGTCCGAGCATTCTCCAGCTTGGCTTGACTTACAATTTTCTGTTCGAAGAGCTTTTCTTGACGCTTAAGATCGCGGTTAGCATTTGCGGCAGTTGCCTTTGCTTGTTCGAGTGCTGCTCGTGCGCTTTCCACAGAAAGCTCTAAAGAACGACGGTCCAGCTCAACCAGAGCCTCCCCTCTTTTCACCCGTTGGCCGAGTTCGAGTGAATTTTTCCCTAGTCTTCCACCAATTTCAAAGGACAATATTGTGGTATCAGAAGAATGAAGCACGCTCGGGTAACGCCGAACTGACAGATTCGCCGTATCTTCGATTGTCACAGTCTTCAGGCCACGAACAGGCTCTTGGTGAGTTGTTGCTTGTTCTTCACACCCAAACAGAAGGATACAACCACCTACCATCACTAACTTTATGAATTTATTCATTTTCTCTCCGCACTCGTCTACACCAAGTAGCAATTTCTTACCTAGAAATCGGCCAAGCCGTCATACCGACTTCAGTAAGCGTGGCCTATCTACCGTTACAAATAATTCATGCCCTCAGGGATGAAAATTACATTCCTACGCCCTTCAAGCTTTGACATCTTCGACAAATTCAGCCAATATAAAAGTGACCAGTTAGTCTTTATTATATTGACAATTGCAGAAAACACAAGTCCCAGCTAGTTAGGAATTCAAGTTTTATTTCTATGGAAATCGCGCTTTAACATGAAAAATGAAATCAAATACAAAGGCTCTCGCCATTTACACCCAGATAAGCGCCGTGAGCAAATCAGCCAGGCTGCTATAAAATGCTTCGGGATACATGGGTACAGTGATACGACAGTGGAAATGATTGCCACAGAAGCCGGGCCCTCGAAGGGGAGTATTTACCGATTTTACAGTAGCAAAGATGAAATCATGGGGGCTGCCTTTGAAAGATACATCAGTGACCTAGAGAGCAGAATTAATCTACATGCTGAAGGGCAAGATGCTCTCACCTCACTCTATTTGCTGTGCAAGCTAACACTCGATGCTTTTTCAGAAGGATCAGAACTGATGGCCGTCTGGGTAGAGTTCATGCGCCATGATAACTCAATTAATCTACTGAGAGTTTACTACGCTAAACTGCAGGCCAGAATAGATGAGCTTTTAAAGGCCGGTAAAGAAAACGGTGAAGTTCCAACAGCTGTGCCATATGAAGCAGCAGGCCTGGTTACCTCGGTTATTGAAGGCCACATCGTATTATCGAATGCACTATCGGATTTTAATGCCTTGCAACAATTTGAGCGTTCGTGGGATGTCATTAAGTCAGGCATATTATCATACCAAAGGTAGCTCCGGTTTTACTCCGTGTTATTGCTTTACTAAACCACTTTTGATGATCAACCACATAGCGTCAGCTCTCTTTCGGAAATTAACATCTGAATTGGCGGTAGCAATGACCATAATCCCCTCAAAGAGAGAAATGATCGTATCGGCGTATGCTGTCGGAGAAACATCATTGAATTCACCGGACTTAATCCCTTCTCGAATTATCGACGCCAGTTCTTTTCTTGAAGTAAGGTGGGCTTGCTTGATGCCTTCTTTCGTCATTGGATGCAGCAAAAACTCGCTCCAAATCGGGAGAAGGTTTGGACGCTCTGCTGCAATTTCCAAATGCAAAAAACAATAATCGTACAGTTTTTGAATCAAAGGTTGTGGCGACGGCCGGTTCTTGAGTTTTTCATAAAATGTTTGCTCCCAATCCTCCATTATAGCAACGAGCAGCTCTTCCTTACTTTTGAAAAATCGGTACAGGCTCCCTTTTGACAGACCAGAAACTTTTGCAATCGACTCAGTGGTGACGTTATGAAATCCATCATTGCTTATGCATTGAATAGCAGCATCAAGTATTTGCTTCTTGCGAACTTCGGGAGAAGCATGTCGCGAGCCGCGTCGCTTAAGAGGGGGAGAGTTTTGGGGGGATGTCTTATCGCTCACTTAACAACTACCAATAGTGACTGACCAGTTAGTTTTAATTTGACTCATTCTAGTAAAAATGTCAATACTTGCTACCTGGGATACTTTTATAAATTTAGGGGAAAGCTGTGCATATCCTTGATGAAATAGCCATTGGTGCTGTTTTTGTATTAGCAACTGCGTTGTTGCATATTTTGAGTTTGGTCTATCTTTATTTTTACATGTCAAAGACCTTCCAAAAAACGAATGGTGAGCAGTATTCAGCAGTGCAAATTGTAAAGATTCTATCAATAGTCATCTTCTTTATTCTGATGATACATACGATAGAAGCTTGGCTATGGGCATGCTTGTACTGGTTTCTGGGCGAATTTTCAGACTTTGGCCAAGCTCTGTATTTTTCAGTGGTAACATCTACCACTCTTGGGTATGGCGACGTTACTTTGAGTGAACAGTGGCAATTACTTGGTTCATGTGAGGCAATGGGAGGGTTAATAATGTTTGCGGTCAGCACAGCATTCTTAATCGATGTGGTAAACGAATTATTCAAAAACCCCCTGAAATAAGGGCTCAAGATTGCCAATGAGTCAAACGAGGCTGCTATTGTGCAAAAAGTCACTTTTATATTGAGGATAACCAATGCATCGCCCTGCTGACAGAAGGGTAATTTTAGGCATTGAGGCAGGTGTTACACCATGATGTAGCCCGCCTCTTGTTCAGAGTGTCAAAATCTACTAAAAATGCTCCTTTTAGGGCATGACAATCGAACATATGGATAATGTCATCAAGAATGGCTAGGCTCTGATTTATACAATGCCGCGCTACCGCGCAATGCAGCCACCAGCAGATCCGGATTATGTTGGCCGGTCTGCTTTTGTAATTGCGACAGGACTAGGGTAGCCACATGAAAGACTTGCTCTATAGGAACCGGTAGTGCGCATACATTCCCGCTCCCTTGGCTTGCAGATACGAAAAGCTTATTCGGCTGACGTATGATCTCGATACCTTTGGTTTTACGTTTGAAGTTAGCTTTTGGAAGGTATCCCAAACATACAGCCGCCAATTCTGGTAACTCTATGTCACTGAGCTGCAACGCGATTTTTTTCTCCCAGATGAAGTGTCCTCCTTGCTTAGGTGCCAACTCCAGAGTAATGGTTGCAGCACCCTCCCCTTCTTTCAGTGTAGTAGCTTCTACCGTCATGCCAGCAGAGGAACCAAAGCACTTGACCTTAGGCTGTTCAGATGGGTGTTTTTGCATAGCGATGCAGTCCCAGTACCTTGATAAACTCCTTTTGTTCAATACCAGAGGCCCGGGGCAGCCGCTCTGGATTGTTACCAGGTTTATCGCGCCATAGTTTCCTGGGCATGTTTTTTTGTTGCGCGATGACGATGCCGGAGATCGGACACAATTTACGAACGACTTTACCTTCAGATAAGTACGCGTAATTCGCTCGGAGCTGGTGGGGCAGCTTAATTTTGCGCGCTAACATTTCATCTGGCCGACACTGTTCCAGGAGAGAGCGAGCCGTTTCCGCAGCTTCGCTCTTTGCCTCCGGCAAAGCATCGATTAATTCCTGCGCCCCCTGAACAGAAACTTTCTTGATCCTGGAGTGATTGGTTGCCCAAGTCCAGCTGAACACGTCCAGCTCAGCTGGCATAACTCTAATCTGCGCATAGCAGCGTTTTAGCTCCAAGGAGCTAATCCGGGCAGTTTCCATGGCTAGTTTCAATTCGTCGGTTCGGTAGCCACGCTGGGTAACTTCATCCCTGATCAGTTTGGAGATATTCGACTGCGCTTGCTTGTTTTTCTTCTGGTAGTTCCGGATGGCCATGACAGCCTTTTTGAATTTGTCTTTCGTATCATTCAGTTTTTCTACCGTTTTCACGGTCTCCGGAGACGCACACAGAATACCGGCTTCCGGGACGGTTTCTCCGTCGTCCAGGATAAACAACTGCGTAATTGATTTGATAGCCGCTTCCCTAGCTGCGTTGGATGTTTTTTCTGACTCGTCTTCGCCAAAGGTAGGTACGTAAACTGGATACAACGCAGCGTCTGCCCTAACGGCCGTTTTGACGGATTCACAGGCGGCAGACATCTCGCCATAGCTCTCATATAGCGCCATTACGTAACTATGAGGAAGTGCCGTATCGTTGCTCATAACCCACCCCTTGTCCATCTCAGACTAAAATTAGCAAAACAACATATCATCTAGTATACTATACCAGATGATATAATCAAAAGTATTGTAAGTACGAAGGTCAAAAATGCGCCCAGATCAAATGCCTGGCTACGGTTATCTAACACTGGCAACTTGGCCGGAGCCATGGTATGAAACCGGCCGGTGGCACCTGCATGAATACAAAGTCCGACCGGATGGCACTTTGAAATGGTATCAAGGGTTTGTTCCAACAGATGATGGCCATGCAAAGGCGGACGTGTACGATACCTTCGAAGATGCTGTACTCGTTGCTGAATCGCGTAACACAGCCCTTCTCGATAGTTTGAACACTCTTGGCTTACCTCAAGAGTTGTATGACTCCCACCGTCTGAAAGCCATCAAGGCTATTCAAGCAAAATCTCGATTGGCCAGAGAAGAGCAGTTGATGCTTGCCGAAGCGATTAAAAGGTCTGATCATTCTAAATCCTACCCCGGCCACGAGTTAGTGCTTCCGGAAGAAACCGAGCCATACCGCCAGCGACTGACAGAGCGGTTGTTTGAGATGCCCTACCTGGAGATCGCGCTTCTTCGCGGCATTGATAGGCCCTTTGTGTTGTTGGCCAAGCAAGATGAACAGCAGTGGTCCAAGCCCTTGCGGATTACCCAGCGCAGCGCACAAATCGCATACCGGTCCCAGATCGCTAATGGTTTTGGCTTTCCGGGCTCTGCTCACTGGGGGAAAACAAAAGCTGCAATTCGGCAAATGCTGCTCCCCAGGGCGAATCAATTATTACAGTTGGCCAGTGTACAGCGGATGCTGGCCGAAGCCAGGGCACAGGGGCAGCGAGTACTCGTGGCCAACGGTTATGTGTTTTGGTACGAAGAGGATGGCCATATCGGTTGGCAAGTGAAACAAGCCGGCACTGCAGGTAATTCAGAGGGGGTGACACTCTGGGAGAAAGGCACAATCTTTTCCAAAAACCACGGTCGCCTGGTCATCCTGCCGTACATCAAAGAAAACGGTGAAGAGGTCCAGGGGCATACCCGTAATGCGCCTGGCGACGGTAGGGCCAAGCCCCGGCACCCTGATCACTATATTGAGCTGCCTTTCAGCGTACTTCGGGATGATTTGATGATTGGCCTGTTCGGTGAATTACCATACGAATAGCTATCATATGGCACCTACGGTTACCATAATTGGTATAAATTGGTAACTGTAAGTACCATTTATCATATTGAAGGGTGTTGCTCTCCCCTGCTTATGACATCAATCCAATAACACCAGCCACAGGTCTGCACTTGAAAATTTCGGACAGTGACAATAATCTGGATTACGACTTGGCAGAAGAGGAGAAGAACAGTGACGTTAGAGACCTATGCACCCATTGTTATTGGGCTCCTTATGCTGCTGGGCGGCGTAAAACTGGTGATCAACGCTTCGAAAAAAATGAAGTTATCGAAGGTGGCTAAACAATCCTGGCCACAGACAACCGGCTCGATTCTCAAGTCTTCCTATAAGCGAGCTAACTTCACGTCCGCCCACAACAAAGATAAGCAGGCCAACAATTATGTCCTTGATTTTCTCTATGAATACTCGGTACAGGGGAAAAAATACACATCCACGCAACCACTACTTTTCGGCCTATATCTTATTGATGACATACAGCCCTTTCTTTCGCGTTACCCGGTAGGTCTTGAAACCAAGGTTTATTACGATCCTCAAAATCCCTCTATAGCCGTCATCGATACCGGCCTGTATGGCAAAAACGGTACCCACGAAATCGGTTTTGGTGGGCTCCTCATTATCACCGGACTCATTTTGTTCGCAATTCGTTATGAAGCCATCCTACAGCTAATCCAGTAACGTCTCACTATAGGGGCGAGGCAGATAGTTACCCGACGCTGCACTGTACAAATGGGTTATCCTTCCCTGACCCTTTTGTTCTGATTTCTATGAGGGTCTGACCTACAGTCAGGCTTTTACACCAAAGCTGACTGTCCCTATGATTACCTGGAAGAGTTTTCTGCCTGTCGTACTGCTACTGGCAGCCGTCAATGCTTATCTGTTTTTTCAAACCCACCAGCTACAGGCATCGTTCGAATCGCAACAGCCTCCCGGGGAGAGCGATATCATTGCATTGATTGACGAGCGCATCACTGTTCTTGAAAAGAGAAAGGCCAAACAGGTACTGGCGCAGCTGGTCGATCGCTATCAACTGGCCGCCGAAGAGATCCCCGACGGACATTTACTCTACGGAGATCCGACAGCACGGATCATTCTGCAGGAGTATGCCGATATCGAGTGTCCTTACTGCCGACGGATGCACAGTGGCCTCAAGCAAGTCGTTGACCATTCTCAAGGGGTAATCGCCTGGGAGTTTAAGCATTTCCCCTTGAGCAATCACAACCCTGCAGCGGCAATTGAGGCACAGGCCATAGAATGCATTCGTGAGACTTATGGCAATCGTATCGCCTGGGTGGCCATCGAAAAGCTCATGGCAGAAACCAAAGGAAACGGTAAGGGGTTGGAAAGTATCCCTACCCTGGCACAGTCTTTTAGTTTGAATGGCTCACTGATCAATACGTGCCTGGCCTCGGACAGTCACAAAGATGCTATTAATCGTGATTATTCAGAAGGGCGAAATGCAGGTATTTCTGCCACCCCCGCCCTAAACATCATCGATAAACAGACTGGCCGGCATTATCTGGTGAAGGGATACAAAACGCCTGAACAATTACTGCAGGTCATTCAGAATATATTAACTCAGTAATCGGGTTAGAAGGGAAAATACAATCTCTGACAGTTAACGCTAAAGCTCAACAGAAGAAAAACTTTGCTCACCAGCGATGAGCATGATGGCCTTTTCGTCTTCGTCCCAAATTGCGACTAGGGCATTATCGTTATTCACTGACATCTGTTTTGCTTCTTGTTCAGCAAGCTCTATCTTGTCGACAACTGGGTCATCTTTTTGAGGTTCAAGATAAAGTCCGTATCTGAAGTATGGTGGGCGTCTGGATTTCATAGGCAGATAGCTAATTTTTATGTCCGGCCGGGACAGTGGCAGCAGCCACGTAGTTTTCAACTAGTTTGATGTACTCCTCACGAATCACTCGGTCAATCCCGGCTTCCTCCCCAGACCGCACGATTTCCTGGGCAGCCAGTATTAAAGCGCCGTCCAGTATACCCTTATATCGGGTGTCTTTCATGGTGGTCTGGATGGCTTGTCGAAGTACACCAAGCCCTTGCCTTTTGGTTGAATTGCCGGCCGACAGCCAGAAGCCAACCCGGTATTGGCATGGGGCGAAACCCATCTGAGCACACCGGCTAAATCGATCCATCGTGGCTTGAGCCAAAGCCCTTTGCGATTCAGCTTGAATTTTCCCGGTGCGCGGGCTTGGCTTTGAAAAGTCATGAACTAACCTCTCCATCAGTGACTTCTCGGCAACATAAAACTCAGCTGGCCAATACCCTCTTTCCGCGGCAACTGTCATCAGTTTTAAAGCGGCATTGTGGCCGTCCGGGATGGACTCCTTGGTGAACAAGAGAAGTAGTGCATTATTGACAATGACCTCTAACTCCGTTTCCCCGGACTTTAACCGGGAAACCCAGTATTCCGGTCCACGGTCAGCAATAAACGGAATACCGATGCTCTGGCTGAAGTGTGGTGAGTGGACTGCAGTGTGGTCCATTCCAATAGCCAGCAACAGCATCTTTAATGTACTGTCGCTGGTATTGATATTCTGGCCGAAGATCCCTTCAACTTTTTCAAACGACACGTCCGGAGAAGGTTTATACGGTAGGGATTCGGTCGTCTCTTCAGTAGCGCCGGCAGACATTGAAAAGAACAACAATGCTACCGAGACACTACGCCACCCTTGCCTTTTACTCTTCACTGCTCTCCCCTTTTGGTTATTGGCATCTTTGCGCCATGAAAACACCACCAGCGATCCATATCGGCATTTGCCTGGCGCCGCGCTGGTGAAATCCAGGGACGCACCACCCAGCTGATCGCAAACAGCATGAGAGCTAATAAGTGCCACATCCGGACTAGACCCACGGTATCTTCTGTTGTTACAGATTCTGAGTTGCCAACAAAGACAATATTGAAGGTTTCAGCGATGCCGCTGGAATAAGATTCCATGATAAAGATCGTGAAAAAAAAGGTGGATGGTAAAACGACGTAGGCAACCATCAAGCGGAACAAAACCGAGCTCAACAACGAAAACAGCGAGCGTACTTTAAGCCCTCGCCAAGCATCTCTGAGTGAGTCTTTTTCAAACTCATTGTGGAGCTTCCAGAAATCCTGCTCGACTGTCTTATCATTCTCTGGTTTACCCGTTGCTGACTCTGTTGATTTATTGTCTTCGGCCATCATCGATCCCCAAAGTATCCTTTGCGTTCCATCTTGAGCTTTCGCCAAATGGGATGCAGCGTATTGACTAAATCATCCCGATTTTTGATAGCGCGAATCTTGATGGTGGGCTGATCATCATCGTTCGTTTCGATGACCAGGTTGGATAAGCCTAAGATCCCGAGCAGGCCGGCCGGAGGGCTCTTAATATCGGTGATATCACTGATTTCACAGAAAAGCTCTTCTCGAAAAATGCTGGTGATTCCCTTTGCTTCTTTGATTTTGTTTCGTGTAATTACGGTATGTTCGTAATGGACAGAGAGATAAGCGTACAGGATGTTCAATATTGACAACGACATGAGGATGATACACCCCCAGTGGACCAGTTCCCCCGTAGCAGCGTTATAATCGTGCTGCATACTGCTTGAGTTCCACAGCAGCAGTAATCCTCCCGTACCGATTAAAAACAATGACCACCACAAAAAGGCACCGAAGTTTATCCACTGCGATGGTCGTCCTTCCCAGACAACAGTTTCATCATCATAGGAAACCGTCGCTTCTTCAGTAACTTCAACCTCTCCAGGTGCTTGGGATTCGTTTTCACTCATCACTAGATCCTATGCTGCCCAGGGAATACTTCGCTTGATAAGGCCAAGGATCTCTTCAGGTTCACTGGCAACATGAACGCCATCTTCAACTCTCCTTTTCAAAAGTGAGCCCTGTACAGGATTGACGATGATGTGATCACTAACAGGGAGATCGATGGGCAAATCAATGACCTGGTTCTCAAAGCTGTCCACAATGATTACCAGTTGAATATGTCCGCCTGTTTGGCAAACCTGATCCATTATTGCCTGAAAGTTTTCAGCCTCGTCACTGTGATCCAGGATGACAATTCGAGTGATATTTTCGAGGCAGACCGATGATCTATCCCGGCACTCAAGCAAACTAAAGGTATCGAGCCGTTCAACCAGGTCATACAGCTGTTTATCATCTGTGGTATTTCTGTTGTGACTAAGCCTGATTATCTTCATGGCATAACCTCCGGTCTGTTCTTTCTCTATAGCCAGCTTTCCTATCTACTAAAACTCAGTTAGGGAGCCGACTGCAGGATCATACTGCTGCCATACTTTAACTGGGGTCTGATAAGGAGACCGCTGGCAACTCCATCCCAGATATATGGCAATACACCGGATCACTGCAATGCCCTGAGCCATAGCTTTACCAATGAACTCGTAATAGGCCTCATTGATCGAGCGCGCATCTACTTCAAATCGGTACTTTTTTCGATCATGTGAATACACGTCTGCACTATACGCACGCTTTTTCTGTTGAGCCCTGAAGTCAATTTGAATGATTTTGGCCACTAGAAATACCTATCCTATTCGCAATTTGTGCTGTTCAGGAATGAAAAGTGGTATTCAGAAAGCTACTGTTCCCCACTGTTCAGGCCACAAGTAGTTATACTGGGCCGGCTATAAACACAGGAAAGATCGATGGACATACATTGCTCCTTTTGACTTGAAGCTATGTTATGCCTTTTCAGTGAGAGGTTAAGGGTAAAAGGGTCACCGATGATTGACCCTTTTAGGGGTTTTCAGGCCATCTTTATAAAGAAGTTTTTCGACAAGATGAATCTGATAAATCAAATCTGCCAAGCACTTGAGGTTTCCGGTCTCCTTAACCCATGTGTTAAGTTTCCCTCTTTTCTGAATAACGATGACTCTCATGTTTTCAGATGTACCGATCGCAGGATTTATCTTTTGATATGGTAAATATCGTTCAAATTCAGTATGGCTTGCAATGTCCAACAATTGCTGTCGAGCCTGGTCTATTATCAGCTTGTCGTGTCGATAGAGAACACCTAATGGAGTTACCCTGGTGAGCCATTCTGCCACGTAAGAGAAGATTGTCTCTTTCCCTGCGATGTATTGCAGCAAAGACAGTACCAACATTGCCAATGCCAGTGTTTCTACCCAGGTGTCACTGTCTAATTTATGGCCAGCCATAACAAAAACTACTGCCACACCTACCCATATCGCTATAGTCGCTATCGCAGCTATTTTGCGGGCAATAGATACTGACAATCCGGCAAAGGTCAGAGTACCAATATCCACGTTTATAAATTTGTAGTCCATAATTAACCCTTGAGAAATAAAAACACTATCTCATAGGTTTCGTAACTAGCAACATTGGTTGGAGGGGGCTAAATATACTTATAAATCCGTTAGTTATGGGGTTTTGTAATCAGTTTCTCAAATTTAGCTACCAGGCAGGCATCGACCTTGAATGAGCTGCTCAACGAGGTGGGCAGAATAGGAATCTTCGCAATGACCCCTTTTTTGATGACAGAGTATAATTCGAGCATATTATGGGTGTCGGTCTTAGAAAATGGAGGACTCCAATGGCCGATTTCACCGATATTACCTTCTTTACAACCTTCTCAGTTCCCCTGGTTGATATGTCATTTCTGGACCTATGCAACCTACTCTTGAGTCAGGATGACGTTAAACTGATGCAGAGCGATCTTGGGGGTATCGATCTGGTCTATTGGCAGGCTGACCAGGAACCATGTCTTAGGATATTGCTGGATGAGGTCAACAGTTGTGCTGAGCCTTCTCCCGTTGTTGACGCAACGATGGAATCCATCTTTTCACAAATCCGTTTAGCAAAGTCGAAAAACGCGACATACCTCGAATTTAACCCGGGTTGTTCAACTGGAGTATATGAAACAGCGGTCATCGAAAAAACCGATATCCCGGCGAATGAATTGGAAAAGCTGACAAACATGTTGCATCCGGATGTTCAAATCGTCTCTTCATTCACAGAGAACAAGGTGGAAAAATTGCCCCGAATTCGTTGTGATTCAAAAGCGATTAAAGAATTCCTCCGCAGCAACAAGGGGTTCTAGGGATTTTCCCCTCTAAAAAGACT
>NZ_JASDCE010000022.1:0-26897 GCF_030408075.1 Pseudoalteromonas sp. APC 3358 | reverse complement strand
ACAGCTCAATGAATTCTGAATTTATTTTAATATCTTTCGATATTGAATTGACTGTGCCGAATAATTACCTAAATAACTATTCTGTTGGTCACTCAGTTTTCAATTGAGACTCTAAATTTGTTTGCCTCGCTAATTACTCATAAAGAGTAAGTAGGTTGGCTGTTAGAACTCAATCTGTACGAGTGCCCACACAGATGATTGCTTTATATTGTTAAAGAACGTTTTGAGTCGCTTTAGCGTCTCAAGGGATGCGAATAATACACCCTTTATTTTTTGAGTCAACACTTAGTTTTAAACTTTCTTTTTAGAAGATTTAAAACCGAAGTTTTATTTAACTCTCTGAGTAGTTCGTGCCTCGCTATGCGTTGGCGTTTCCCGTCTCAGTGGGGTCGCATTATAGGGAGATCCGAAAACAGATCAACCCTTTTTTTAGATCTTTTTACTGTTCGAACAAAAATAGAACAAAACCATGTAAAACCATATGAAAACCTTCCTAAGATGATGCTTTTTTGTGCTCTTATTTATTATTTAATACAAATATCATTGCTATGTTTGATTTAGACGTTAAGATAGCAAGTTCACAATGTTAAATTAATGTTTATTTCCTGTTTATTGGTAGATCTAAAATGAAATTACCCGATCAAAAATCTTTTATCTTCTCTGTTATTCTTGCTGTAGTTGGTTTTGTTGTTGTTGAGTTCGCTTTAGGCGGCTTAGCTTTAAACCCTGCATTACTATTTGGTGCTGGTTTATTAATAGGTGCGATTGCTATTGCTGCAATGTCATCTGATGTGACTGAAGAAGCTGAAGTTAAAACAAAAACGCTTTATGTTGGTAACCTTCCTTATCGTGCAAACGAAGGTGTGGTTCGTGCATTATTTGAAGAACAAGGCAAAGTATTCAATGTTCGTTTATTAAAGGATAAGAATACTGGCAAGCGTCGTGGCTTTGGTTTTGTTGAAATGGCGCAAGCTGATGCAGACAATGCAATTGCTAACTTGAACGATAGCGAGTTCCAACAACGTACTTTAAAGGTACGTGAAGCAAAACAAAAACAAGAAGATGATTCTAATGCTCTACGTACTGAGACGGATCAGTCAGTGTAACTAGCTTTACCGCTAGCTTATTGCTAAACACATCAGCCGTTGCATAATATTGCAGCGGCTTTTTTATGTCTGTTAGTTTATTCACACAGAAGTTAAGTTGGTTAAGTAGGTAGTTGACTCTGTTTGCTATCGCTACACCTGAATCAAGTAGTTTTACATTCCCTTCAAAATACTGACTAATAGGCTCTGCTAATATTGGAAAGTGCGTACATCCTAATACAAGTACATCTATAGTTTTATCTATATGTAGGTCATCAAGCACTTGATGCAACTTGTTTGTATCCAAAGACTCTGTAAAAAAGTATTGCTCAGCTAAAGTTACTAACTCCACACTGCTATATAGATTAACGGTTACATTACGTGCATGCTCAGTAATTAATGTTTTAGTGTATGAACTGGCGACCGTTGCCGGTGTGGCTAATAAGCCAATATGATTTGAACGTGTTAACTCTGCCGCAGGCTTTATTGCTGGCACAACACCTACTATAGGAATATCTGTCATTTGGCGAACAGCACTAAGTGCAGATGTAGAAGCGGTATTACACGCTATTACAATTAAATCAACATTAAGCGTATTAGCTTTGATGAAATGAATAAGTGAGCATAATCGGTTAATGATTGTTTTTTGGGATTGAGCACCATAAGGTAGTAATGCATTATCCATAAAATAACTGTACTGAGCATTGGGGATACTTTGCTTTATATGCTCAAGTACAGTAGTTCCACCAATACCTGAATCAAAGACCATTATATGCGCTGACAAACTACCGTTCCCACTTTACTTTAAGAACGGCAGTTTGCCATGAGGTATTTATAAAAGAAAGTAGTTTAACTTTGCGTGGTTTCTAAATCAGCAAGCTCGTCGGCTGCCGAATTTAACTGATTAAGGTTTTCGAACATAGACTTTGTGTAATCCACTAACTTATCTATTTGCTCCTGATCTTGATTTAACCATTGGAGAATGCCAGCTAGCTGATTTTGTAATCCAAGCTCACCCGCTTTTTCAAAAGCATTTTTAAGGTCATCATTAAAAGGAGCTAAACCCTCCGCTACTTGTTTTTCTGGTGCTGGTCTATATTCTTCATAGCTTTTAACTGTTGCTATTGTTTTTGTTTGGCGTAAATCCATAGAAAAAGCCACCAGCTGATCGCTGTCTAAACTCAGCTCTTGCGCTTGTTCAAATGCTTCATCTAAATCACCACCAAAAAAGGTTTTACTTAAATCTTGTAAGTCTTCCATCATTGCATTAATAGCTTCTTGCTCTTGCTCATTTAAGTCACCATTAACCGACATCGAAAATGATACCTGTCGAGATTGCGATGATGAGCTTGCAAACGACTCGCTATTACTGTTTTGCTGATAGCCACTTGCCGACTGAGATTCAAATGCATCTGCAAAGCTAATACTTACCTCGTCACCCTCTGCGGTGGTAAATTTATACTCTGCATTACTCGTCATACTGACATATTGAGCCTGGCTTATATTTACGCTGGCAGGTTGTGGGTTAAATAACGACTCTTCAAACTTATCGAGCCCATTGTAAATTCCCTCTTTGGACTTATTAATCCCCTCTTCCATGTCATCATTAAATACACCTGTACCTTTGAGTTCATCAACAGCGTCGTCAATCCCTATTTGGACTCCTTTGCGCGCGTCGCCTAACATATCTTTGAGCTTTTCGTCATCAGCGCCATTAGCTTTTGCTTTATTAACAGCACTACTCACAAAATCGAGTACGTTTTTTACTATTTCATCAAAATCAAATAGTGGTTTATCTGCTTTTTTTTCTGCGATAGGCAATCCAAGCTGCTCAGCCATTTTATCGCCAAGCACCTTTGCGGCCAACTCTCGGCCTCGTTGTTGATAGCTATCTTGAGGAGACGTAATTGTAGGTTGCTGTATATCAGCTTTATTATTGAATTTATTGATGTTGTTGTTTGGCGTAAAGCCATAATTACCTATTTTCATGATTCGTCTCCTAAGCGTGCGTAGTTTATTATCGGCTATAACAATAAAAACTAAAGTACAATGTTCAATAAAACAGCATAAATGCTAGCCAAAACTAGACAAATACGCAGCGCTCCCTACAATAGCGCCGATAAACAGATCTTAGATAAGGTAGTAGCGTTAATGGCAGTTATTAAAATAGATACCACACAGTACCAAACGCAGTTAAGTGAAAAAGAGCAGCGTATTAGTGCACAGTTCCAACGTTTTGGTGTGGAGCAACTAGAAGTATTTAGCTCAGAGCCAACTAACTACCGCCAACGTGCTGAATTTAGAGTATGGCACGACGGTGACGATCTGTTTCACATTATGTTTGATCAACAAACAAAAGAAAAAATCCGTGTTGATACATTTGATCCAGCAGCGCCTCTAGTTGGTGAAATAATGCAGGTGATGATTGAGCATCTTAAGCCTTGTGAAATATTACGTCGTAAGTTATTTCAAATCGATTACCTATCCACGCTAAGCGGTGAAATTTTAGTAAGCTTGCTTTATCACAAACCACTGGATGATGAATGGTTAAGTGAAATTAAAGCACTGAAAGAAAAGCTTAGCAGTAAATACAAAATTGACTTTATAGGCCGAGCTCGCAAACAAAAAGAAGTACTAGGTGATGACTTTGTAACTGAACGTTTAACAGTTAATGGTCAAGAGCTTATATACCAACAAGTAGAAAATAGCTTTACTCAGCCTAATGCAAAAGTAAATATTAATATGCTGGAGTGGGCACAAGATTTATGTAAACCACTTAAAAATGATTTACTAGAACTGTATTGTGGTAACGGTAACTTTTCAATTGCATTAGCGGGCTGTTTTAATAAAGTATTAGCGACGGAAATATCAAAATCATCTGTTCACTCTGCTCAATACAATATTGCTAAAAATAACGTAGAGAACTTAGATATTATTCGTATGTCTAGTGAAGAGTTTACTCAAGCAATGAATGGCGAGCGTACTTTCTCTCGTTTAGATGGTATTGACCTTAAAAGCTATGACTGCCAAACCATATTAGTTGATCCACCACGCGCGGGCATGGATGAATTAACGTGTGACTTAGTGGCTAATTACGAAAACATAATTTATATATCGTGTAATCCTGAAACCCTTGAGCGTGACCTTGATCACTTAACACGTACGCACAACGTTAAGCGCTTTGCTATATTTGATCAGTTCCCATATACACATCACATTGAGTCGGGTGTTTTCTTGCAGCGCAAATAAATACGCTCAGTAAACGTTACCCATAAAAAAAGCTCCTTGTAGGAGCTTTTTTAGTTTTAGCTAAACTTACTTGTTAGCTAAGTAATTAATCAGTTTGCTAATATCTTCTGGTTCAGTAATACCCGACTCACGACCTAGGTTTAATTTATACTTACCATTTACAATAAATGTAGGTACGCCACGTAGTGCGCCTTTTTCTTTAAAGTAGTCTTGATCACGTTTCATTTTAGAGCTCAGCGTACGTACCGAGAAGCTTTTAAACAGCTTATCAAACTTATCGCCATCAACGCCCTGCGCTACAAATATATCTTTTACATCTGCAAGCTCATTAAAACTAGCGCGCTTTGTATGAATATGATTAAAGATTGCAGAGACAATTTTATCTTTTTGCGGAAGCACTTCTGCAGTAGCGAGTGCTTGGCTCATCATCTGTTGGTTTTCTGGGTCGCGTACACCTACAAAATCAACATGGCTCTTTTTAAATTTAACGTTTTTATCAAGCTTAGGCTTAAACTCACCAATTAGTGCTTCCATGTTATTACATGCAGGGCAGTAAAATGAGAAAAACTCTTTAATTTCTGGCTTTTTAGTTGCGCGCTCAGAAACAACGTCGTAATGCACGCCTTCTTCATACGTTGCTGCAAAGCTTGTTGCCGCCATAGGAAGTAGTACTGCAAGCAAACCTGCTTTAACTAATTTAATCATTATTATGCTCCGAAATTTATAGTGCTAATAAAAACGCTACTAACTCATCAAGTTCTTTTTGATTTTTGATGGTGTTGAGGTTTATTTTATATTTATCGTTAACAATAAAAGTAGGTACACCTGTAAGTGCGCCTAATTTTGAATATTTATTTTGTTTGTTTTGCATTGCTTGCTCAGCCGAAATAACTGGCATGCTTGCAATTTCTTGATCAAACGTTGCGCTATCAATACCGTTTACTTCAAGTAATTTTTTAACGTCTTTCATTTCAGTTAAAGGAGCACGCTGAACATGAATACTTTTAAAAATTTGATCGCTAATACTCTGCGCCTGACCATGCTGCTTAGCAATTAAGTAGGCAAAGCTTAAATTACTTTGTGCTTGTGGCGACACGCCACCTAAAAAGTTCACGTGGTTTTTAATAAACTCCGCGCCTTCTGGCAAGCCTTGTTCAATTGCTTTTGCTACTGGTTCAAACTTAAAACAATGTGGACAGTAAAATGAGAAAAACTCGGTTACTTGTGGTGATGTACTTTTGTCCACATCAATAACAGTGTATTGATTATCAACTTCAAACTGTGCAGCAAGTGCTGCAAATGGTAAACATAAAAGTAATAAACTCAGTTTTAATTTTTTAAGCATTTGTATCTCGTTGTACTTGTCTTTAAATAAAATATTACGGCAATAACTTTAACGGTGCTTCTTGCAGTGCTGCAAGTTGCTCCTTCAGTGCTAAAATTTGTTGCTCCCAGTATTTGTCATCAGCAAACCATGTAAAGTTCCGCACAAAGGCAGGATCGCTCCATCGTTTAGCTACCCATCCCATATAATGGATAATACGCATCGCTCGCAGCGGTTCAATTAATTTGAGTTGAGAGTGATCAAAATCACAAAACTCTTCATACGCACTCACAAGGGTGTCTAACTGTAACAGTTGCGTCGCTCTATCGCCACTGAGCATCATCCATAAATCTTGGATTGCAGGACCTTGGCGGCTGTCATCTAAATCAACAAACATTAGCGCATCACCTGCCCACAAAATATTACCAACGTGGCAGTCACCATGTAAGCGAATACTTTGCACATCTTTATACTGTTTTTGCGCCTGCTCTATCACTAAATCTAAAATAGTATAAAAGGCAGTATTTATTCCCATAGGCACTAAGTTACTTTTTTGAAGATGAACTTTGGCTGTATGTAAATACTCCTCGCAGGTAACTGTTGGCCTATAAGTAAAAGGCTTTGTTTTAGCTACTTGGTGCATACGGCCAATTAAACGCCCCATTACATCAAGCTGATCTAAGTTATCAACCTCAAATAAACGCCCGCCTACACTTGGAAACAACACAAACAAATAACCTTCGTGTTCAAACAAGCTTTGCCCATTATATAAAATAGGGGCAACAACAGGCACTTCCGCTTCTGCCAGTTCAAATGCAAAGTCATGCTCTTCTTGAATTTGCTCTTTACTCCAGCGCTCTGGGCGATAAAACTTCACTACGTAACGCAGGCCATCATCGGCTTTAAATTGGTACACCCTGTTTTCATAGCTATTGAGTGCCAACAAACCAGATTCGGCGTACACACCTACGCTTTCTATTGCATCGAGTATTAGGTCAGGTGTTAAGTCAATAAAACTAAATTTACTCATACTCTTCTTATATAAAATAAAAAGCGGGTTATATACCCGCTTTTGTTAATTGCTATATCAACTTACCTATTTAAGGTAGGTTGTGATTATCGCGCTTTAAAAAAGTTACTCGACTGCGATATTGTCTCATCCGGCTCATCTACCGGTGAAAGCACAAAGTTAAACTCTGTCATCGACACCTTCAAATCATAAGGGTCCATTACAAGCGACAATGGCACATTATGAGATTGCCCTGCCTGCACAGTAAATGACTGCTTACCAATATACTTAAAGTTATCTAACCCTTGCACTTTAATATTAAAGGTTTGCTCGTACTGCGCTTTATTAATTACCTTTAATGTATAGGTGTTCTCTACTAAACCATCAAAATCGACACGATATAATTGGTTTCGATCACGAATGATATCAAAGTCCATTGTTTTACGCAGCGCTATATTAGCTACAAGTGCTCCCGTAAGCACAACAAGTATGACCGTGTAACCAATGATTTTAGCTCGTAGTGGATTCGTTTTATTTTCTGGGGTTTCGAGGTTTCGCTCTGTCGTATATGAAATAAGCCCACGCGGGTATTCCATTTTATCCATTACGCCATCACACGCATCAATACATGCACCACAGTTAATACACTCAGCTTGTAACCCATTTCTAATATCAATACCTGTTGGGCACACTTGAACACACAAGTTACAGTCTATACAGTCGCCTAGCTCTAAATCTTCATGATCTACTTTACGTGAACGAGGACCACGGCTTTCACCACGGCTTTCGTCGTACGTTACAGTGTATGTATCTTTATCAAACATAGCTGATTGAAAACGTGAGTAAGGGCAAATGTGTAAACACATAATTTCACGCATCCAACCGGCATTACCATAGGTACACGCAGCAAAGAAAATAATACTGACTAGTGCATAACCACCCACGTTAAACGTTACAAAATCAGGAAGTAACTCTCTGATTGGCGTAAAGTAACCCACAAAAGAAATGGCGGTATATAACGAAAACAATACCCAACTAGTATGCTTTGCCGTTTTACGCCAAAACTTATCAAAATTCATGGGTCTTTGATCGAGTTTTTTACGCTGATTAGCTGTGCCTTCAAGCTTTTCTTCAAACCAAATAAAAATAAAGGTCCAAACAGTTTGCGGACATGTGTAGCCACACCACACCCGTCCATAGAAGGTGGTCACTAAAAACAGCGCAAATGCTGCCAGCATAAAAATAAACGCTAATATGGTAAAATCTTGAGGCCATAGCGTTAAACCAAAAATATTGTATTTTTGACCAATTAGATCAAACAGTACTGCTTGCTGGCCGTTAAAATTAATCCAAGGAAGTAACATAAACGCAAGTAGGCCTAAAAAGCCAATGCGCTGCCTAAGTAATTGATGTAGGCCTTTTACGGCACGCACATAAATACGATTTCGGGGATTGAACCTATCATCTTGACGGCTTAAATCCGGTTTTTGGATTTTCACCTCTACAGGGATATTCTTTACTTTAATTTGCTTGTCCATCGAAGTTCCTCAACGCCGCTTGGAAATAAAAATCCAGCAATACTCAAGTACTCTATACTTAAAGCTAGCAAGTTACTTGCTAGGCAGATTTACTTTAATAAATTGCCTTCTCGAATACTTTCAGATATTTCAGAAATATCTGACTGCTGTTAACCATTATAACAATGTTGGTTAAAATTACTGGCATAGATCGCTAATAATTTATTCATCCCAGTTACTTGCTTTTAAAATGCAGTTTATTACACTGCATGGTAATTCAACCCTACTTAGATCAAGGTTTACGTATCCATGAAAAAATTTATTATTTTGGTAGTTGTGATCCTTGCCTTTTTTACAATCGATCATCCGCTTATAAAAGAACCTCGCGAAAGGTTATTAGGTGAAGGCATTGGTTTTTTAAGTGATGCAAGTAAGGTTAACAGAAGCCCTGCTGCAAATATGGCTAAAAATAGAATCAGCACTCAACTTAAATTGTCTGAATCTGAGGGTGAGTACGTAGAAAAAACGTTTACAACAGATGACTCTGTTCAGTTATTTCACCTACGCTATTGTCGTGAACGTGACTTAAACCTTTATTTTTATGGCGATCGTTTAAATACAGTATGTAAAATAGTGACTGAAGCATTAGAGCAAAAGCGAGCAAAGTAGTGGATTTTTCAGGATTAAATAAAAAAGCAAGCGACTCATTTCATAAACAACGCAATATGCTCAAGCAATTGGCACAAGGCAAAACGTTAAAGTGTGAGAAGTGTAATGGGGTTTTAACACTTAATTTAGCCACCAGTGAACCTGGTAAAGGCGTAGTAAAGTGCAAACAAGGCTGCACGGATATTATATTAGAGCTAGGCACTTAGATTAAACTAAGCGCCTGGTATTAATAATTACTCTTCCCAACTCTCGTCGGTTATCAAACCGCTATTAATTGCGACCACTTCAATTAGTTCAGCAAACCCTAATGCAAAGTCACCCATTGATTCATATTGGTACTGACACAAGGCTTCTATAGTCATGTTATTTTGTTTGGCAATCTGAGCTATTGCTAGCTGGTCAAGTGCAAAAAAGCTTAATGTACTTAACGCACTTTCTAATGCTTGTTTAAAGTCAGTGTCTAATTGCGGTGCATTTAACAAAGGCTCTGCGTAAGCTTTGGTTGCAACTAAGAAACCTTTACTCCATGACTTACAAAACTCAGCATCAAATGTGTTAGGTAATTTGTATCCTGTTTCAAATACTTGCTCACTAATTTTATGATATAGCGCCATAAACAAGAAAAGTACTTCTTCATCTAAATCATTAGCTGTATTTGGTAATATCTGCTCAAGCCACTCATGCACATCTAATGGATTGGGCGAACAAATAACGCCAAATAAATAGCCTTGGCTTTGTTGAAGGGTCATTGCTTGAGATTGGGTATTTAAAAATGTGCTGAGCTGCTTTGCGTGCAGCTCAGTAAATTGGGGTATTTGCATTAAAACTCTTTATATTCAAACATTAAAAGTTGAGCGGGTAACGACCTTGGCTATCTGGTCGGCCTAAAAATTTAACCGCATCATGTACATCTTTAGGTAAGCTAGCATCTGGTTTTACATAACCTGCCACACTAAAGTCGAAATTAGCTTTAAGTGTAGCATCTGCCTCAAGGCCAAGCGTATTATCTGGGTCAATTAATATAGCAATATCGCCCGACTTACAGCTTAACTTACCAGCCAGAGGGCCAATATTAAACCACCCATTTAAGCCTTGCACGTCAATATTAGGGCTCGCTATTTCACCTTTTAGTGAATCACAATAAGGTGCACCTGAGCTGTATTCATCAAGTTCTAAAATTACACGTCCTTTAGCGGTTACAGGTAGGGGAAGCTGCACGCGCTGCATTGCACGCTCTACTGTTGAGCGCACTAGGCCGTCAGTCACTTTAACTTCTTGATTAAAAAGCCCATAACTTACATCAGCATAACCCGAGATATCACTACGCTCTCGTGCATTACCAAACTTCACATTCGCATTTAGCTTGCCTGTAAATAACTTCCAGCCAGCAATGTCCCAGCGCACATTATTTAACTGTTCACCATCAAAACGAACTTGCATCATTTGACCTTGCCAAACAGTGCCTACAGTTTGCCCTACTTCTAATTGCTTTGGAAAGTACGGTTTTGCTATATCTAGTGCAATATGTGCTGGTAATTTAATAATACAAAACACAATAAAACTAATTAAAAAGACAGCCGATAACGTTATTATTTTTTTCATTAATTAATTCTCTAATACTAAACGGCTTACACGCACATAGCCTGATTTATCATCGCGGCTCAAATCTAAGTTTTCAATTTTTAAACCATGCTGATTTACTAGCTCATCTAGCCATTCTATTAACTGATTAAATTCTACAGAGTCGAGCGTCAAACGTAGCGAATCACTACTTGGCTGCATTTTACTAATACTTATTTGATGGCGCCCACGTGTAGAATTAACAATTTGGCTTAAGTTTGCATTGCTAGCAACACTGGTGTTACCCGCAGCCTTTAGCTTAACAATACTGTCATCAACCCAAGCTAATAGCTCTTGTTGTTTAATTTGAGATTGCTGTGCCTTTTCTATCGCATTATTTAATGGTCTAAATATTCCCATTACTAAAACAAAAATAATAAACACGCCACCAGCGACCATTACCAATTGTTGTTCTTGCTCTTTAAGCGAGCGCCATTGTTGTATTAACTGCTTTTTCATACTGCACCTCGCAGTTTAATTTCACCAACGACATAATCACCGTCATTATTTAAAGACCCTTGCTCAACAGTTAAACCTTGTTTTTCAAGTATGATTTTTACTTTACCAAAGGTTTGGAAGTCTTTAGCACGTGCACGAATGCGGAGCTCATTGCGACGTTTGTCATAACGAAGTGTTTCAGGTGTAAATTCGCTGACTTGCGAAAATACATCAACCAAATTAGTCGTTAAGTCTAAAAAGCCCGACTCACTTGAGCCTTGCACTTTATCTAACGCGCCTTTAATTTGGCTTTTAATTAGATTGGGGCGAACTTTAGTTCCTGGGAATGCTTTTTGGTATCTGTCGACTACTTGAGCTTTAGCTACTTCTACTTGTGTATTAAGTTGGTGTAACTCAATAGCTTTTATTGTAATAGTAGAAACCAATGCAACACTTGCTATAATTGCGGCGCCTTTCCAGTAACCCCACCATAAAGCGCTTTGTTTTTTAAGCTGATACATACCTTGGCGTAAGTTAAAGTTAACGCTATCTAACTGCTTTGCAAATAATGCTAGAGGTAAGTCGTACTCACTCGTTTGCGCTTGTAAGTTAACGCTTTCTGGAAACTGACTAGCTGGGCTAAAATGCTTAATATCAGGATTACCCATGGCTGTTAAGTAGCCATTTAACCAACTAGATTCAACCGCACCTATATGCCATTGCCCCTGCTTAAATAACCATTGGTTATTGAGCTCGATAGCGGTAACTGCGCCATCATCTGCAAGCGGTAACAACAAAGCATCGGGTAATATTCTGTATACTGATAGATTATGCTCTACAAATAATGCGAGCCATTGTTCAAACCATTCACGGTCTGTCATTGCTACACGAATTGCATGTTGCTCACCAAGCATTGTCGGCTGCGCTACTGCTATAAACAGTTCATCTACGTCACATGCTATGTCTTCTTCAAGCATGTATGGCAATGCTTGCTCAAGCTTGCGATTCCATTTTGTTGGCAAAGCGACCGTTTTTAATTGCACTTGATCACTGGGTAACAACACGACCACTTCTCGGGTAAGTGCTTTTTCGCTTAGCTCACTTAAATGCTCTGCATTTGGTAACTCGCCACTGGCTATTATTTCTTGTTCTTGTGGTGAGTAAATTAACCAATTAAGCAATTCTTGCTCGGTTTGACCCGTGCGGATCAACAGTATTTCTGTCACTGTACGCCTCCAAATTTTCGCGCCAGTATCGTTACGTCACCGTCTTTAGCGTGCAGTAATGTGGTCATCGAAAAACGCAGGTCGACAAAATTTGCCTGCGTTTGTAATTTAAAATATTCGCTTTTAATACTAAATAAACTTTTGACTGAGTCGGTATTAGTACCGCCTTGTTGCTTCACCTGTTCAAAAAATTCATCGATGGTGTCAAAGCCAGTTTGCGGTCTTGCACCTATCACAGCCTCTGCACCAGATAAGCTCAAGCTCTCTATTAAGGCACTGAGTATAAGTGCTTGCTCTGGGATTAATGTATTTACGTTAATAGATAAAAGCGTACTGCCTGGTATTACACATACATATGGCAGTACTTTTTCCATCACTAATGGGTTGAAGCCCTTAACCAAGCGTAATTCCGATGTTGATGCAAATAAACTATTGGCTGTCATATACGGAAAATCTCGTGATAAGTACTCGTCTTCTTCTGCGCCTGAGCGATATGTAATACTGTTCTCATCAAGCCAATCAAATACACTATCTGCCATCGTTTCTTCTGATTCGTCAGCAGGTAAATCTTCAATGTTTTCAAGTAATGCAAAGAGCGCTTTGTGTGCAGGGTTTGTTTTACTTGCGCTATTTTCTTCTGGCGCTATGGCTAAAGCATTTAAATTTAAACATGCTTGTAAATCTGTAATTTTGCCACTTAACGTGCCGTTATCAACAGGGTATGAAGCATCACCTTGAGTTGCCCACACTTGATCGAGTGTTGTTTTATCGGCATCATCTTTTTTACTTTGTATTAGCCCTTTAATAGCAAGCTCTTCTGCACCGTAGGCGTACCATTTAGCTTGTTGGTGACCTTGCAAGTTTGTACTTTTTTGCACTTGAACCATTAAATTAGCACTCATTTCTACTGCTAAAATAGCCGCTAATGCCACAATAAATAAAACAATAACAAGTGCTGCGCCGCGCGATGATTGCTGCTTAACCATTATTCACATCCGTAGTTTGTGTCGCAACAACTTTGCCTTGCCCAGGAACTAAAAATACACGACGAATTGGCTCTGCTTCTATTTGTTGCAAAGTAACAGCAACCGCTTTAGGGAGAGCTTTAATTTCCCACTGTTCTTGCCATTCGTTTTTATCATCCAAAAACTCAAACTTAAGTTCTTCAACATTTTCTAGTACACGTTGAACTCGCGGTTCCATATTATCGAGCTGATCAACATAAACCCGATAAACACGCTCAAGGTTATCGTCTATCACTCTATAACCAACGGCTTGTAGTTCTGAACGTGGCAATAAATTAATTGGATTTATCCAGCCATCTCGTACAAACGCAATACCATCGTATTGGCTTTCTAAAACGTAACGACCAGCAAGTAAATATTGTTCTTGAACATCACCAGATTCATTTCGTACTGCACGTTTGGTCATTTGGCTAAAATCTTGATCCATTAACCTAAATGTTGTTTGCAGCCCATTTAACTCAGCAATTTTTTCATCGGAGGCATCTTTTGCTCTTGTTGTCGTCTCGAGTATTTGATGAGTAGCAATAATAACAAAAGCTAAAATACCCAGTGCTACCATAACTTCAAGTAATGTAAACCCGCGCTGCTTCACTTACTTTTTGCCTTTATTGAGATACGTTGATAACTCATATGCCGAATGCTCATATTTTTCATCCGTAAAAACATTTATGGTTAACTTAACAAAGCTTTTGTCAGCAGTAGCTGTTACTTCTTGCTGCCAAAACCATTCAACACCGCCCATTACTTCGCTGCCTTTAAGGTTATTTTTACCTTGCCATTGTTCGCCTTTAGTACGCTGTTCAATAATAACGTTTTCGGCGACCCAAGATGCATAGGTTTGCTCTTCAATAGTCGTTAAGTGGTGTATGTGCTCGCTTGTTGCTTGCATTGCAGCTATACCCGCCATGGCACAAATACTTAATGCCACTAACACCTCTAATAAAGTAAACCCTTTAGTGCGCTTCATTATTCTGGCTCTCGGCGAAAGTTTACTGGTGCAGCAAATTCACCTTCAATGTAATACACAGGCTCGCTTTGCTCTTTTAACTCTAATATAAGTTGAAACGCGCTTACCTCACCTGATGACAAAATAAGTACTTGTGGGATTTTCAACTTTTTAAGCTCAAGTAAGCTGTCTTCATCGCCGCCACTCATAAGCTCGCGCCAGTTAGATTGCTCTAAGAGGTTATCTTGCGCCCACGCTAAATCTTCTAAGTTAAGCGTGAGCTTTAATCTTTCATCTAACTCTATTGGTTTAAAAAGATCTTCACGGTCAAAGGTAATCCACTTTTCACCATCGAAAACTAAATACTCTAACGTATTTTCTTCTACTAATAAGCCCAATTCAACTTGGTTTAAAATGGCAAATTCCGATGCCATGTTAATGGTGGTATGCAGCCTTAATGCTTGAGTATCTAACTCTTCCTCAGCACCGCCTTCTAAGCTATATACCACCATTTTTGTAGCAAAAGCGATGATCACTAATACCACTAAAATTTCTATTAAACTAAAGCCTCTGCTTTTTGCATGGCGCTGCTTAAGGCTTGCTTTCATAGCAAGCCTCTAGAATTAACATGTTCATACAAAGCAGTGTACTTAAGCATTATTGTTTTTCTTCGTCCCAGTTACCGATATCATCATCAGTACCTACTTCACCATCTGGGCCCATAGAAAAAATATCAAACTTGCCAATTTCACCTGGGCTAATTAGCTGATATAGATTACCCCATGGATCTTCTGGTAATTCATTAATAAAACCACCGTCAGGGAAACGTTTTGGAACCGGTTCAATGCTTGTTTGAGTAACTAGCGCTTCAAGACCTTGCTCTGTGCTTGGGTAGCTCTTATTTTTAAGCTTGTATAAGCTCATTGCATCTTCTAATTGTTGAATATCTAGATGCGCTTTATCGATAGCAGCCTCTTCTTGCTGACCCATAATGTTAGGTGCAACAATTGACATAATCATTCCGATGATAACCAGTACCACCATCACTTCTAGTAAAGAAAAACCTGATTGTTTATTCACGTAATTACCTCATTATTCTAAAAACATTAAGTAAAAATGGTTTAGGTAAAACCATTAATATATTTAAAAGTTTATTCTAACTTAAAGTCCAACAGCTTTATTCATCGCCATTATTGGCTGCAATATTGCCATTACTATAAATAATACAATAACCGCCATTGAGGCGATCATCGCAGGCTCTAGTAGTTTAAGCGACACATTAACCATGCTCTCAAATTCGCGATCTTGGTTATTTGCAGCACGCTCTAACATTTGCTCTAGTTCACCTGATTTTTCACCACTTGCTATCATATGCAGCATCATTGGTGGAAACAACTTAGTTTGCTGAAGTGCAGCTCTTAAGCTTGCACCCTCACTCACTCTATCGGATGCATCTGCAACCGCTTTTTTAATTTTTTCGTTAATTAATACACCGCCCGAGATACGCATCCCCTCGAGCAATGGTACCGAGCTTGACGATAAAATACTTAAAGTACGCGCAAAACGTGCGGTGTTAATACCACGAGCCACTTTACCTATACCTGGCATATGTAGCACTCGGTCATCCCACCAAAAACGTATTTTAGGCTGTTTAAGTGCATGCTTAATACCAATGGCTATAGCTGTAATAGCTATTAAACTAATAAACCAATAATTTTGTACAAAATGGCTGCCTGCCATAACCCATTCGGTTGTCCAAGGAAGTACTTGTTTTGTTTTTTCAAACGTTTTTAATATTTTTGGTACTACAGTACCAAGCAATACCGACACAATACCAATTGCAAATACCACTAAAATAATAGGGTAAACCATAGCCTGAGTTATTTGGCTACGCATATGTTGGCGCTGCTCGGTATAGTCGGCTAAACGATTAAGTACTTGGTCAAGGTGACCGGACTTTTCGCCTGCGGCTACCATTGCACGATATAAGTCGTCAAAAACATGAGGAAACTCACTAAGACCATCGGCAAGGGTGTAACCTTCGACTACTTTTGAGCGTACCGACATAAGCATCCGCTTTAAACGCGGCTTTTCGCATTGCTCAGCAACCGCCATAACAGCGCCTTCAACAGGAAGTGCCGATTGAATAAGTGTTGCTAATTGCCTTGTAATTAATGCTAAGTCTGAGGTTGAAATTGTCGGCTTAAAAAAGCCACCGAGTAAAGGGGCTTTTTCGCCTTTGACTTGTTTATCACTTTGCGCCGCAGGGACAACTTCAAGCGGCGTAAGTTTTTGATCACGTAAAGTTTGGCGA
Source organism: Pseudoalteromonas sp. APC 3358 (assembly GCF_030408075.1). Taxonomy (NCBI): domain Bacteria; kingdom Pseudomonadati; phylum Pseudomonadota; class Gammaproteobacteria; order Alteromonadales; family Pseudoalteromonadaceae; genus Pseudoalteromonas; species Pseudoalteromonas sp. APC 3358. The sequence goes on along the minus strand of NZ_JASDCE010000022.1, from coordinate 10,475 downwards.
ATTTGTTTAGCTGTATCGGCTTCTAAAATGCCTTTTTTTTCTTTACCTCGGCCATCTAAGGCACGGTATTCAAACGCCGCCATAGTTAACCTTCCTCACGGGTAACACGCAATACTTCTTCAAGTGTTGTTTTACCTACAAGTACACGGCTACAACCATCTTGGCGAATACTTGGGCTGCGCTTACGAATGTATTTCTCTACGCTTTGCTCGCCTTTACCGTTGTGAATCATTTCGCGTATTGTTTCATCAACTACAAGTAACTCGTGAATACCCGTACGACCACGATAGCCATTAAAGTTACACTCTTCACACCCTACTGCTCGATAAATTGTCGGTTGGCTTTCAAAAGGAACCCCTAACAGCTGGCATTCATGCTCATCAGCCGTGTGACCTTCTTTGCAGGTATTACATAACGTACGGACTAAGCGTTGCGACAACACACCGAGTAACGACGATGAAAGTAAGAATGGTTCAACACCCATATCTTCCATACGTGTAATTGCACCCGATGCGGTATTAGTATGCAGAGTAGACATAACAAGGTGGCCGGTAAGTGACGCTTGAACACCAATTTGCGCAGTTTCAAGGTCGCGTATTTCACCCACCATTACTACATCAGGATCTTGGCGTAATATTGCACGTAAACCACGTGCAAATGTCATATCAACTTTTGCATTAACTTGTGTTTGCCCAATGCCTGGAATTTCGTACTCTATCGGATCTTCAACGGTAAGAATATTGCGATCGCGTGAGTTAATTTGGCTCATACCAGCATATAGAGTGGTACTTTTACCAGAGCCCGTTGGCCCTGTTACTAAAATAATGCCGTGGGGTTTACTAATTAAATCTGAAAACAATGCACGGTTATCTGCGGTCATACCTAAATCTTCAAGGTTTAAACGCGCGTTGTTTTTATCAAGTAAACGCAGTACTACACGCTCACCAAAGCTCGATGGCATTGTAGACACACGCACATCAACTGCACGCCCGGCAATACGTAAGCTAATACGGCCATCTTGTGGAATGCGTTTTTCGGCTATATCAAGCTTAGCCATTACTTTAATACGAGACACAAGTAACGATGCAAGTTTACGATTAGGCTTAAGTACTTCTTTAAGCACGCCATCGACCCTAAAGCGAATAACAAGCTCTTGTTCGAAGGTTTCGATATGAATATCAGAAGCCCCTTCTTTAATCGCTTCACTTAGCATGGCGTTAATAAGCTTGATTATTGGCGCATCATCGTCACCAGCTAGTAAATCTTCAGTTTGCGGAAGTTCATCAGCAAGTGAGAATAAATCAACCTCGTTGCCAATATCTTCCATCATTTGTTGTGTTTCAGAGCTATCACGTTGGTATGACGCTTCAAGCAATAGCTCAAATTTATCATCAGCCAATTGCTCAAGTGTAAAACCATGGCCTGCGATACGGCGTACTTCTAATAGTACTTCCACGTCTAGCTCACCACGGTAGTAAACTATACGGTGATCTTTGTTTTTACCAAGCAACACACCTGCACGTCTTGCATAGGAAAACGGCAAACGCTTTGCTGGTAACTCAACTAACACATCACTCGTTAATAGCTCATCCTGATTATGCGTTTTAGGATGAACCACATCTTGGTTTATCTCTTGAATCGCATTAGTCATCTTTACGCTCTTGTGCATTTTGTTTACGCAGAGACTCTTCATACGTAGGGGGAAGTACTAATTCGTCATTCCACTCAGGTAAAATAGGCGTATCAGTCATTGGCATTAACTCAATACCGTCTTCTTTTTGTTTAAACTGCTCACCACGAATAAAGTTATATTTATTAAAGCTTAACTTATTCATGCTTACACCATCACGAATAATGGTTGGGCGAATAAACACAATAAGATTACGCTTACGGCGCGTTGTATTTGTTGATCTAAACAGGTGTCCTAAAATAGGGATATCGCCTAATAACGGCACCTTAGAAACACTTTCTTGTACGTCTTCGTCAATTAAACCGCCAAGTACAACCATGCCGCCATCATCGGCCATTACCGTGGTTTTAATTGAACGCTTATTTACTGAAATATCAACCGCAGTTGCACCACTTACGCTCGATACTTCTTGCTCAATAGTAAGCTGTACTGCAGAGCCATCGTTAATCTGTGGCGTAACTACCAGCTTAATACCTACTTCTTGACGCTCAACTGTTTGAAATGGGTTAGCATTATTACTGCCTGTTTGTGAGCCTGTAATAATAGGCACTTCTTGACCGACTAAAATAGAGGCTTCTTCGTTATCCATTGTAGTAATAGAAGGGGTAGCCAATATATTTGAATTTGTATCAGTGGCAACAGCCTGAATAATTGCACCCCAATCATTTTTAACAACGCCCAGCGCTAAACCATTAATACCACTAAGTAAAGAGGCTAATGGACCATAGTCACCTTCTGTTGTTTCCGTATACGGCGTTACCGTACCTGATTCAGTTCCTATTATATTTTTAGTAACAGTTACATCTTGTGCTTGCTCTGCAGCAACAGCTAACGAGCCCACGGGAACCGTAGTGCCGTTGTTAAACTGCAGCATACCGCCCTGCTCAGAAATCCACTGCAGGCCTAAGTTAACCCCGTCGCCTTCCATTACTTCAATAATAATGGCTTCAACTAGCACTTGGGCACGGCGGATATCAAGGCGTTCAATTACTGATTCAAGTGATCGCATTGTGTCTGGCTGTGCGGTAATAATTAATGAGTTTGAGTCTGGGTGAGACTCTATACTGCTTTCATTATTGCTTCTGCTACGAGTTTTAGTAGTACCGCCTTGTGCATCTTCAACAAGTGACTTACTAACACCCTGCAATACTTTGACCAAATCTTCAGCTTTAGCATAATTTAGGTAAAACACCTTAGTATTACCTTGGCTTTCTAACTCACCATCTAAGCGCTTAATTAGTTCAATAGCACGTGTACGGGCTTGGCCTTCACCGCTTACAATAACGCTATTAGTTCGGCCATCAGCCACAACTTTTGGAATTAAGAATTCAGGTACACTGCCTTTACCGCTGTCTTTATAAATATTATCTACCACAGAGACAACATCATCTGCCGTCGCATATTTAAGCTTAACGATGTCTACACGCTTGTCACCCGCCTGATCAACAGAGCGAATAATCTCAACTAAGCGATTAACCGATGCAGCATGACCTGTTAGCATCATTACGTTAGCCGCATTAAAGTTAGCAACGTGGCCACCATCTTTTTGATCGCTAAATTGACGAACTAGAGGACCAAGCTCCTGCACACTTACATTTTTAACACGTACAACACGTGTAATCATCATGTCGCCGCTAGCTTCATTACCTTCGTCAATAAGTGGCACATTTGATTTTTTAGCGTCTGAACTTTTTTCTACCTTAATTATGCCATTGTCCATTTCAACAGCTGAGTAGCCATAAACTTCCAATACATTTAAGAAGAACTGATAATAAAGTGCCTCGTCCATTAACTCATAGCTGCGAACATTTACCTTTCCGCGTACGTTAGGGTCAATAATGACTGTTTTATTAAGGTTTTTACCAACAATATTAATGAACTCGTTGATATCAGTCCCTTTAAAGTTAGCAGCATATTCAACAGCAGAAACAGACAAAGAAATACTTGCCGCCAAAAAAAGTGCTGCGTACTTAGCTAACCCTTTTTTAATTTTTTTGAGGTGTAGCACCTGAACCATCGTATTAAAACTCCAAAGCTAAATTATTGCAGACTAAATTGCACATCAATTTGTTCACCATCACGTTCTATAGTGATATTGGCATCTGTACTATTACGCAGCTCATTAATAGCTGACATAGCCTGTTTTAAATCTGTTAATTGATAGCCATTTATAGAAATGGCTAAATCGTTATTTTTTAAACCCATTTGCTTAAACAGCTCAGGCTCTTTACCTGGACTTAAGCGATATCCAATTAGCTCACCATCATTCATGGCTTGTGAAACACGTATATAGTCAAATAGCTTGCCCGGCTCTTCGAGTAACTCTTCACGTGTTTCTATAATTGCTTCTTTAACGTCCGGATCTGCAGTGGCATCTATTTGTAGATCACTTGGTTCTAATTTTTGCGGACCCATTTCAGAATCATCACGCGCAGCGAGTACAGGCATAGATACTTTTTTACTGAAATCGAGTCCATCAAGCATTAATGTTTCAAAGCGTCCATTAACACTCAAAATAATACGATCCGGCAATATTTGTGCAACTTCAGCACGCGTACCCGATACTACTTCATCAACAAGATAGCTTACTTGCTTACCTTGTGATTCAATAATTGCGATACCTGCTTTGTCATCGTTATTAACCGCTACGATACCGGTTAAATTGATACTTAAGCGCGTTTCTGGCGCATTATTTATTACCTGCGATTGCTTTGCAGTATTATTGTTGTTTGTTACAGTTTTTTTACCAAATAAAAATTGCTCAATAATATGCTGCGCTGAGTTGTTACTCGCACCAGATGACTGGTTAGCATAATGAGTAGGGGTAAGTAGAGTTACTGGTGGTTTTGGCCACAAAAGCCAAACAAGCTTTGATAATAAAAATGCAATATAAACAACAACTAACAGTGTCACTAATGCACTTAATTTAGCATGCGGTAAACGAGTTAAAAATTGTTTTAGTTGTTGGATTTGCTGTTCCATAAATAGTGTTCTTATTTTAATTTACTGCGTTAGCGCGTACCCATAGTACCCTTTCATTTTTCTTTCAACAAGCACACTAATATTAAACTTTGTAAACAGATTAAATTAACTTTACATAACAGTACAAAAAGTAAACTGCCGTTGTAATACCTTCATCCTACGATGATTTCATGATAAATTTTAAGCCATAAAAACGTGGGGAAATGCCTTATGAGTAAAAAAAGTTATGCTAATACCAGCTCAGACCCTGTAGATGGGTTAAAAGTTCGATTAGATAAATGGTTATGGGCTGCGCGATTTTATAAAACTCGCGCAGTTGCACGCGAAATGGTGCAAGGCGGCAAAGTACATTATAATGGCCAACGTACAAAAGCGAGTAAAATAGTAGACGTTGGCGCAAAAGTAAAACTGGCTCAGGGCGTAGATGAAAAGCTGATAACTATACTCTCAGTGCTTGAAAAACGTCAAAGCGCCCCCATTGCACAGACCATGTATCAAGAATCTGATGCAAGTATTGCTAAACGCGAAGAAAACAGCATCGCACGCAAAAATAACAGCTTTTTTGCTCCTCATCCGGATAAAAAACCGGATAAAAAGCAAAGACGCGAACTTTTAAAAATGAAATCAAGTTAGGTATAGCCGCTCATGCAACAAGATTTACTTCACCGTTATTTATTCAACGAACTAGATGTTCGTGGCGAACTCGTACAAATCGAGAATGCTTATAATGAAATGATTGCCGACCATAATTACCCAGACCCTGTTAAAGCATTACTAGGTGAGTTACTTGTTGCAACCTGTTTATTAACCGCCACTTTAAAGTTTGAAGGTGAAATTGCAGTACAGCTTCAAGGTGATGGCCCAGTTAAATATGCAGTTATAAATGGTGATGATAAACAAAACATGCGTGGTATTGCACGCCTGCAAAGCGAAATTACGGGCACAACTGTAAAAGAGCTTATTGGTCAAGGCTATATGGTGATCACTATTACACCAAGTAAGGGTGAACGTTACCAAGGTATAGTTCCGCTAGAGCATGATACTCTGAGTGAATGTATCGAAAGTTACTTTGAGCAGTCAGAGCAATTAAAAACACGCCTTTGGTTTGCAACCGACACAACAGAAGGTAGCGCAAAAGCATGTGGTCTATTTTTACAAGTACTCCCAGTTGATAAACAAAAATCAATTGAAGACTTTGCACACCTAGAAGCATTAAGTAACACCATTAAAGATGAAGAACTATTACACCTTGATGCTAATACTGTCCTTACACGCCTTTATCACGAAGATAATCCTCGCGTATTTGAACCTCAAGCGATTAAATTCAAATGTGGTTGTAGTCGTGATAAAACAATTACTGCACTTGTTAATATTGGACAAGAAGAACTACTCAAAGACGTAGCTGAGAAAGGGTCTGTTAATATTAACTGTCATTACTGTTTAAAAGAGTATGTTTTTAACGAACAAGATATAAAAAGCATTTTCAACTAAATGTTCAGCTTCATCTGTATATAGTAATTAAAGCCGCAAAATATGCGGTTTTATATTATAAAAAGATGATACCGGTGTCATCTTTTCTGCTAATTTCATGACACCGGTATCATTGAAATTATTCATGTTTTTTCTTAAATATATGTGTTTTTAGAGGCTTTACGGGCTCGAATATCTTAAAACCTTCTGTTACTATAATTTCAGTTTAAGGGCACTGATAACCCCAGAGCTATCCGTTCAAACTCTCACACATAGTTAGGTATAAACATGACTACAGGCGCTACACGTTTTGTCGATTTAACCGCAGCTGAACTTGTCGAGCATGCGATCCGCCGTGGCGAAGGTACTTTAGCCGCAAATGGTGCTTTTGTTGCAATTACAGGAAAACGAACTGGTCGTTCACCAAAAGATCGTTTTATTGTTCAAGAAGCGACAACTCAAAATGATATTCAATGGGGCAACGTTAATCGTCCATTTGATGCAGACAAATTTGACGCATTATGGGCTCGCGTAGAATCACATGTTCAAAGTAATGACCACTTCACCTCTCACCTAGAAGTTGGCGCAGACCCTGAGCATTATCTACCTGTAGTTGTAACTACAGAAACAGCGTGGCACCATATTTTTGCCAAAAACATGTTTATCGTACCGCAGAACTATAACGCTTCAAACTTACCACAATGGCAAGTAATGAACGTTCCTTCGTTTGTATGTGAGCCAGAACGTGATGGCACAAATAGCGATGGCACCGTCATTATTAACTTTGCACAGCGTAAAGTATTACTAGCAGGTATGCGTTACGCCGGTGAAATGAAAAAATCGATGTTTTCTGTACAAAACTTCCTACTACCAGCAAAAGGTGTATTACCAATGCACTGTTCTGCTAATGTTGGTGAAGCAGGCGATACAGCATTATTCTTCGGTTTATCTGGTACGGGTAAAACAACACTTTCAGCAGACCCTACTCGCTTTCTAATTGGTGATGACGAGCACGGCTGGGCACCTGGAAGCGTGTTTAATATTGAAGGCGGTTGTTATGCAAAATGTATCGACCTGTCACAAAAGAATGAACCTGTAATTTGGAATGCTATCCGCTTTGGCACTATTTTAGAAAATGTAGTGTTAGATGAAAAAGGCGTTCCAGATTTTAACGATACTAGCCTTACTCAAAATAGCCGTGCAGCATATCCACTTGAACACGTTGAAAAACGTAAAGTAGAAAACCGCGCAGGCGAACCTAAGGCTGTTGTATTTTTAACTTGTGATGTAAGCGGTGTATTACCACCGGTTTCTATTCTTAGCGAAGAAGCTGCTGCTTTTCACTTTTTAAGTGGATACACAGCAAAAGTTGGTTCTACTGAGATTGGTTCAACTAGCGATATTGAATCAACATTTTCGACATGTTTTGGCGCACCATTCTTCCCACGCCCTGCTGGTGTTTACGCTGAGCTTCTTATGAAGCGTGTACGCGAGTTTGGCGCTAAAGTGTACCTTGTGAATACAGGTTGGACTGGCGGCCCTTACGGCACAGGTAAACGTTTTGATATCCCAACTACTCGTGCAGTAATTGATGCAATCGTATCTGGTAAATTAGCGGGTGTTGAAACTCAGCACATTGATGTTTTAAACCTAGATGTACCGGTAGCAGTTCCAGGTGTAGATACTAACTTACTTAATCCTATTAATACGTGGGAAGATAAAGCTAAGTACAATGAATATGCAGCAAAACTTGCCGCAGACTTCACTGAAAACTTTGCTAAGTATGACGTATCAGACGATATAAAAAATGCAGGACCTAAAGCTTAAATAAGCTTCAAGCTTGTACTTTAACGCCAGCCAAGGGCTGGCGTTTTACTTTCTAAATATCTAATTTAATAAGTGCGACAAAATGCCGCACAACTCATATCAAAAAACCATATAATATACCGCGTAATTAATCATTCTTTAATGCCCAATAAACCTGCATTACTCATTACGACTATTTAATTAATGACACTAAAGCTTTCATGGCGAAAAATATTCAGGCGGTTATATTTATACTTAGGTCTATCGGTAGGTGTTTTACTTGCTATTATTAGCCTTTCTGGCTCCGTATTAGTTTATTACCCACAAATAGACTCACTGTTAAATCCAATTAATGACACTACCACTAATACAAAACCACCTGATTGGGATCAAGCATATAATACGCTAAGAGCCAATTTCCCTTCAAAGCAAGGGCCATGGCGATTAGAAAACACAGGTATAAACTCAGTAATTCCCGCGCGATACTACAATCCAGTAGAAACAAAAGAGCAAGGCTTTGCTCCCTTAATGGTATGGCTATCTAGCAGTAGTGATAAAGTAATACGTAAAAACTATTGGGGAAAATACTTAGTAACTTGGATGTACAACTTACATTTTTCATTACTAACAGGAGCAACGGGCACTCTCGTTGTTGGCTATATAGGCATAGCCTCAATAGTTCTTCTTATCTCTGGATTCTTTGCTTGGTTTCCAAAGCCTGGGCAGTGGGTAAAGGCACTAAAATTTAAATCTCGTAGCTCTAAAATAGGTTTGCTATACGACTGGCATAAACTAATTGGTTTAACCTTCTGCATACCGCTACTAGCTTTAACTGTTACAGGTGTTATGCTCGCTATTCCAAAACAAACAGATCCTATATTAACCGCTCTAGTTAGCGATATAAACTCTCCACCAAAAACACAAATTCAACCGAGTAAACAAACCAATATTCCTTTATCACAAGCGGTATTAATAGCTGAAAAAGCATTACCGAATACGCGTTTAGCTTGGATTGAAACACCCTCAAACTTAAATGCTATTTACAGATTAAGATTTCAAACTGTAAACGATCCTTCGTATCGCTTTCCACATAGCTATATAGAGGTTAATGCACTTACAGGAAAGTTAGAGAGCGTGTTTAATATAGATAAGCAAAGTACGGCTAGTAAAATAAAAAACTGGATACACCCTCTACATGACGGCAGCATTGGCGGTAACATTTTAAAAGTCATTTGGGTGCTGAGTGGCTTTGGACCTGCTGCATTGTTCTTTATTGGCGTATATAGGTGGTTAGTTAGAACCAAGAGAATATAAAAATAAAATAAACTTTACGCCAATCTCCCTAGTTAAATGATCTATTTGAGGTCAAAAATTTCTTTATTTCGTTGTTCTCGCCAATTACTCCTAAGTTGCTCAACCTTCTGTATCCATGCAATCGTATATCAGAAATTTCTAACGCAATTAACGTCAAGTTCAATCCACCAAATTGATTTGGTATTATTGCCGATTAGTATAATTATCAGGTATGTGTATTTATTCTGCACGCGCTAAAACTACAGTTAGTTACAGATGTAATGCGGTAAGTCACTTAGGTAAACTTAGCGCACAATAGTGCCCCCCAATTAATTGCTTACTAGTGTCTGTAAATAAAGCTATATACCTAATGACAACGTCTAATAGGCTACTGAATAGTTAGAGCAAGGCTCTTTAAAATGTGAAGCCTGCGTAATGTCACGATACCCACAGCGGTGGAGAGTCACGTAACAAATGCTAATTTATTGGCCGACTGAGATATTAAGGGTTTTTGCTGTGATTTTAACGTCGGTAGTCGCTACGTCCGCCCTACGTGATAGGTGTTGATGTGAGTGTATGTTAATTGCGCGCATTTCACTTTTTACAATTTAAAACCTGGTGATGTCATAGTGCCCACAGCGGTGGAGAGCAACAGTGCAAATGCTACACTATCATTGCGTCGGGAGTCGCTGCGCTCGCCCGACTTACGTGCTAGGTATTGATGTGAGTGTGTTAATTGCGCACATTTCACTTTTCTGCAGACGTAAAAAAGCCCGAATCGTTAGATTCGGGCTTTCTACAATTTGAAGCCTGGTAATGTCCTACTTTCACATAGCAAATGCTACACTATCATCGGCGCTGTTTCGTTTCACTACTGAGTTCGGCATGGGATCAGGTGGGTCCAAAACGCTATTGTCACCAAGCAAATTAGGTGCAAAGAATCAATGACAAGCACGTAGTGCTACCATTTTCTTTGCGCAAGGTGCCTCAATGTTAACGCTACGCGCTAAGAGTCACCTCTTGAATTTGGAAAATATCTGATAATATTTTTTAAGTCTTTCTAAGTAATATCTACTTTAGTTATATTAACTTCTGTCTAAACTGTCGCATAAAACGCGTTTGGCGTTGTATGGTTAAGCCTCACGGGTAATTAGTACAAGTTAGCTTAATGGCTCACACCACTTCCACATCTTGCCTATCAACGTTGTAGTCTTCAACGGCCCTTCAGAGACTT